>CAZTDL010000297.1:0-5849 GCA_964612775.1 uncultured Lentisphaeraceae bacterium | reverse complement strand
GCGGCTACAGCCGCTGGCGCGATCTGGCGGTCACGCGCTGGCGCGAAGATGCCACACGCGATTGCTGGGGAACATTCGTTTATTTGCGCGATATCGCGACGGGGGAATTTTGGTCCACCGCTTATCAGCCAACCGTGCGTGAAATAAAGGGTTATGAGGCTATCTTCACACAGGCGCGTGCTGAATTTCGGCAACGCCACGTGGGGCTCGACATCCACACCGAGATCAGCGTGTCGCCGGAAGACGACATCGAGTTGCGGCGTATCACGATCACCAATCGCACCCCCGATGAACGCGTCATCGAGCTGACCAGTTACGCGGAAGTTGCGCTTGTGACTCAGGCGGCGGATGAGTCGCACCCGGCGTTCAGCAATCTTTTCGTGCAAACCGAATTCCTGCAATCATCCTCGGCCATTCTCTGTACCCGCCGCGCCCGCTCACAAGAAGAGAGACCCCCGTGGCTGCTGCATATGATGGTGGCGCAAACGGATGAGCCGAGCGATGTTTCCTGCGAAACCGACCGTTTCCGGTTTGTCGGACGTGGCGGCTCCTTGGTCTCCCCTGCCGCGTTACAAACCATGAAGCCTTTGTCAAACACCGTCGGTTCTGTGCTTGATCCCATCATCTCGCTACGGCGTACCGTCTCTGTTCCGCCACACAAATCGATTTCGATTGATCTGGTTTTGGGGGTGACCGAAAGCAGGGAAACGGCGCTGGCATACGTGGAAAAATATCAAAGTCCCCGCATGGCGGACCGCGCCTTCGATCTGGCATGGACCCACAGTCAGGTGACGTTACACCAGCTCAACGCCTCGGAGGCGGAAGCCCAGCTCTACGGACAACTTGCAGGTGCGCTGATTTATGCCGACCCCGCTCGCAGGGCCAATTCCAATGTGCTTCGCGACAATCGGCGCGGTCAAAGCGGACTTTGGAGTTACGGCATTTCAGGGGATTCGCCACTCGTTTTGCTTCGCATCAGCGATGCGGAAAAAATCGAAATCGTTCGTCAACTGGTCAAAGCGCATTCCTACTGGCGGATGAAAGGCCTGACCGTGGAGCTGGTTATTGTGAACGAGGATGTATCCGTATACCAACAGTCCTTACATGAACAACTCACAGGCCTGATCGCATCGGGGGTTGAAGCGCAAATGCTGGACAAGCCCGGCGGCATTTTTGTCCGACGCCTTGAACAAATTTCCAACGATGACCGTGTGTTGTTGCAAGCCACGGCACGAATCGTACTCGACGATGAAAAGGGGACGTTGGCGGAGCAACTGGCACATCGAAGCGTTTTGGATATCGTCGTGCCCGCGCTGACCCCCATGCGCGCACGTACGGAAGAACAGCCTCGACCGCTTTCGCCACGCGAATTGCTCTTTACGAACGGCTTGGGCGGATTCACCCTTGATGGTCATGAATATGTCATCACCCTTCAGCCCGGTCAGATGACACCGATGCCGTGGATCAACGTGCTGGCTAATCCGACTTTCGGAACGATTATTTCCGAAAGCGGATCGTCCTACACGTGGCTGGAGAACGCCCATGAATTCCGGCTGACGCCTTGGAATAATGATCCCGTCCAAGATACCTCCGGCGAGGCCTTCTACATCCGCGATGAACTGACTGGCCAGTTCTGGTCGCCGACGCCATTGCCCGCACGCGGCAAAGCGCCTACCGTTATTCGCCATGGTTTCGGCTATACCGTGTTCGAACATACCGAAAACGGCATCGTCTCGGAACTATGGACCTATGTGGCGATGGACGCACCGGTGAAATTCATAACCTTGAAACTGCGTAACGTATCGGGGCGTCCGCGCCGCATGTCGGTCACCGGCTATTGGGAATGGGTCTTGGGCGACGTGCGGAACAAAAGCTTATTACATGTGCAAACCGAAGTGGATCTCAAGACCGGCGCGTTGCTGGCCCGCAACAATTTCAACACCGACTTTCCGGGACGTATCGCTTTTCTCGACGTGAACGATGCAACGCGAACACTCACAGGAGACCGAAAAGAGTTTATCGGCCGGAATGGAAGTCTGGCGCAACCTGCGGCGCTGAAGCGCGCGCGCCTGTCAGGCAAAGTGGGTGCGGGACTGGACCCCTGCGGCGCCGTGCAGATTGCCTTTACCTTGCAGGACGGGCAGGAACGCACAACCGATTTCCATCTCGGCGTCGGACGAAATCCGGCCGATGTGCAAAACCTGATTCAACGTTTTCGGCGTACGGATGCCAGCCGCGCAGCGCTCGAAGGCGTATGGGCCTACTGGACACGGACCCTCGGCGCGGTAAACGTTGACACCCCCGATCCTTCGGTAAACGTGATGGCGAACGGCTGGTTGTTGTATCAAACGTTAAGTTGCCGCCTCTGGGGTCGGACTGGTTTTTATCAATCCGGAGGCGCCTACGGTTTCCGCGACCAGTTGCAGGACGTGATGGCGCTGGTGCATGCCGAACCCGCGCTCACGCGTGAACATCTGCTTAGAGCCGCGGCACACCAATTTCGCGAAGGCGATGCGCAACACTGGTGGCATCCACCGACTGGACGCGGCGTACGGACAAATTTCTCTGACGACTTCCTCTGGTTGCCGTATGCGACCTGCCGATATGTTTCATGTATCGCGGATACCGGCGTATTGGATGAAAAGATTTCGCTATTGGAGGCAAGGCCCGTCAAGCAAGAGGAGGATGCCTATTATGATTTGCCGAATCGATCCGAAGAGACCGCCACGCTTTACGAGCATTGCGTGCGCGCCATTCAACGCGGCTTGAGGTTCGGCCAACACGGCCTGCCCCTGATCGGCTGTGGCGATTGGAACGACGGCATGAACCGAGTGGGCCATCAAGGCCGCGGTGAAAGCGTTTGGCTCGCCTTCTTCCTTTACGATGTGCTCATCCGGTTTGCCGAATTGGCACGTTCACGCAACGATGAACCGTTTGCGGACCGCTGCGTGACAGAAGCGCGACAGTTGCAACAGAACATTGAACGGAACGCGTGGGACGGGCAATGGTACCTCCGAGCCTTCTTTGACAACGGCGAGCCGCTCGGATCCCAAACCAATGAGGAATGCCAGATGGATTCCCTGCCGCAAAGTTGGGCGGTGCTCAGCGGCGCAGGAGAACCTTCCAGATCGCTTCAAGCCATGCGGTCCGTGTATCAGCATCTGGTCCGTCACGAGGATGGACTGATTCAGTTATTCGATCCGCCCTTCGACAAATCCACGCTCAATCCCGGTTACATCAAAGGGTATATTCCCGGCGTGCGTGAGAATGGTGGTCAATACACACACGGCGCCATTTGGACCGCAATGGCTTTCGCGCACATGGACAACGGCGAACGAGCTTGGGAACTGTTCGCGATGCTCAATCCGGTCCACCACGGCGATACGCCTCAGCACATCGACACGTACAAAGTCGAACCATACGTTGTCGCGGCGGACGTTTATGCGGTCACGCCGCACACGGGCCAAGGCGGCTGGACATGGTACACGGGGTCTGCCGGCTGGATGTATCGCCTGCTGATCGAAAGTCTGCTAGGCGTTCACTTGGAGGGCACTCAATTAAATTTGACGCCTCTGATGCCGAAAGCGTGGACAACTTTCAAAGTCCATTATCGCTATCAACAAACGGTTTATCACATAACCATCACGCGCACCGCCGCTGATGCGGTCGGCGCGGTTCCTCTTACGCTTGATGGCCAGGAACTTCCGGGACCGGCCATTCCTCTTCTGAACGATTATCATGAACACTTTGTGGAGCTGAACGTATGCTGACCCGAGCCAACGACGCGGGAAAGCGAAGGCCATACGCGCGTCCGAGGTTTTGGCTTAAAACATAGGGTTACACCCCATAGCCGGACACGACCGCTTCTTCTATTATCCCCATTACAACGAAGGCAACTCGATGAAAAGGAGAAAACAGTTATGAAGAAGTTATTAGCAGTACTAGCGGGAGTGATAAGCGCGAACAGTGTTATGGCCAGCGAGCCTGTGCAGCTCAGCTTGACCCCGGACTTTGCCATCTATGCCCGCAGCGAGAGGATCGAAGGTGTCGCCCTCAGCATCTGGGGCGAAAACCCGCAATCGGCGTTTGCGCTGGGATTCGTCAACGGATCCACAGGTGAGAGCGTCGGTTTGAGTATCGGTCTTCTGAACTATGCGGAGAACTACACGGGACTCCAGTGGGGACTTGTTAACTACGCAACAGGCGATTTCACCGGATGGCAAGGCGGTTTCTGTCTGGGCCTTGTCGGCAGCGTCGTGAACTACACCGGTGGCACCATGTCGGGATTCCAATGCGGCATTGTGAACTATGCCGCCACGCTGACCGGCCTGCAAGTCGGGTTCGTCAACTATGTGGAAACGCCAAACAGCGGTGTGCAGATCGGCATTGTCAACATCATGCCCGAAAACGAATGGTTCACCAAACTGCCCGACGAGTTGGCTCCCGCGATGGTTTTTGTAAACTGGCACTTCTAAGCTTAAGCCGCGAGGGGTGGGACACTGCCATCGTCAAGATAAGCAGCCCGCTCCTCACGCATGACCCGAATGTCTGAAAGGAGTCGCATCATGACCATTGGAACCATTCTGCTGATCGTCGTAATCCTCATGTTGGTAGGCGCCTTGCCTACATGGCCCCACAGCAAGAACTGGGGCTACTATCCAAGCGGCGGGCTGGGACTTGTCTTGTTGATTCTGTTCATCCTACTCTTATTCGGACGACGGTAAAAACCAGACACGCCAAAGAACCGCAAATGGCAGGAGAGCAATTTGAAAATCCAAGTCAATACAGGTCACAGCATCGAAGGTAGTGAAGAAATGGTCCGTTGGGCCGATACCGTCGTGGAGAGAGTTCTGGGCCACCTCTCAAAACACATATCCCGTATCGAAGTCCACATCAGCGATGAAAACGGCGATAAAGGCGGGGCACACGATAAGCGCTGCATGATGGAAGCGCGCCTCGATGGGCACCAGCCCATTGCGGTCACTCATGAGGCACAGGCCTTTGGCCAAGCCGTTGAAGGTGCCGCCGAGAAGTTAAAGGGCGCGCTTGATCATATCCTTGGCCGCATGCACGACATTTAGCCGGTTGAGGATATGGGATTGTGACTCAGTTGTCACATCATAACCCTGAAGACCGATATGAACGGACACGCGAAAGGGATTCAAACACCTAACGGCGACGTCCGTTTATACGGTTTTCAGGCAAGATAACGAGTTGTCAATCAGGAGGCCTGCGGAAGAACCTTTTTCACAGGTCTGTTTAGCATACGGGAGGATTTATAATGAGCAATGAAACGGTTCAAAAAAACGCGTCTCACGTTTGTCCGGCTCTGCCCTACGCGGAGAATGCGCTGGAGCCTGTGATCTCCGCGCGAACGATCGAGTTCCACTACGGCAAGCATCACATGGGATATATCGATCATCTGAACAAGCTGGTTGCCGGAACATTGTATGCGGGTCAGCCGCTGGAAATCGTGATCGGCGAGACCGCAGGCAAAAGCGATAAGGCGGCACTCTTCAACAATGCGTCGCAAGCGTGGAATCACGCATTTCTCTGGCGCAGTCTGAGTCCTTCGGGCGGAGGCGAACCGCCTGTCGCGCTGAAAAAAAAGATCGAGGATTCTTTCGGGACGTTCGACGACTGCAAAAAGGAGTTGGCTCTTGCGGCAACCGCACAATTCGGAAGCGGCTGGGCATGGCTCGTTCTGGATGGCACAAAGCTCAAGGTCGTCAAAACCGGCAACGCGAATTCGCCGTGGGCCAAAGGCATGAAACCGCTGTTAACCATCGATGTGTGGGAACACGCCTACTATCTGGATTATCAGAACCGCCGCGCGGATTATGTCGCCG
>CAZTDL010000296.1:0-5878 GCA_964612775.1 uncultured Lentisphaeraceae bacterium | reverse complement strand
CGCGTTGGAACGCCGTAAAAATACAAAGCACCGGACTCGTGTCTCCAGGCGATGGGACGCCCTTGACACGACAGCGACAACCCACAGGTGGCGAGCGCGACATTCACATCTGCCACACTCATACCGGATGCTTGCGCGATCTCATCTGCGGTCACACGATAGACGCCCTCATCGCGCACCCCCAAACGGATACGGTCAGCAGGCACAGCGGACGGCCAGACGACCACACGCGGATCAGAACCAATCCAATGCTGAGAGGCCTGACAGACCAAGGGGACAAACAAACCCCAGATCACCAGCCTTCTTATGTAATAAAATCCAACCACAGAGAATTATTTAACCACATACGCACCCACTGTGGAAATACAAACGCCGACGAACCTCAAATCTGGACGACACCCGCAGCAATTGATATCCTTAGATAATGATTTGAAAGGTTTCTGCCATGCATTCCAACATTCGACACGTCGTCCGGCAAGCTCTCCGTTGCATGCCTTTTCTGTTGATGTCACACAGCATCGCATGGGGTGTGGAGCGCGATCCACGGCAGTTCGTGACGGAACCATCGACAGAATCTGTCACGATGTCCATAAGCGGTAAGCCCTGTTGGACCTACGTACCGCAAAGCCGTGAGGGTAAACCTTATTTTCACCCGCTCACCATTCCCGGCACAGACGTTGTTCTCACAGCCTTCCGCCCGCCAGATCACGTTTGGCATTTAGGCTTATGGTTTTCATGGAAATTCATCAACGGGGTCAATTTCTGGGAGCCAGACACGAATGGCGTTACCCGAGTGCTCTCGCAAACCGTTTTCCCCGCCGCCGACAAAACTTTCGTGACTGATGTTTTGCTCGCCTACATCGCTAAAGGCACAGAAACGGTTCGCGAAAAAAGGAGAGTCCGCGTTATAACGCAGCCGAGCGGCAACTATACGATTGAATGGGACAGCACCTTTACTGCGCAAGAGACGGAAGCTGTTTTCTCTTCGACTCCAGTCAAAAAGGACCTTTCTGGGAACTGGGCGACTGGAGGATATTCAGGTCTGCTTTGGCGCTTTACAGACAGTCCGGCCATGTCCTACGCACTGATCAATGAAGAACACCTTGCCGATGTCAAAACCTGTGGAAAAAAAAGTGCGTCGCTGACCATCCTCGCGACCGCTGTCGCCTCAGGGGCAAAAGCAAAAATCATCTTCCGTGATAACCCTGAAAACCCGCGTTATCCGACCCCGTGGTTCGTGCGACACAGTACCACCGCTCACAAAGGGAGGGGCTACTATTTGATAGGGCCGTCCGCCGTCTTCCACGAACCGCTAAAACTGGTCCGCGGCGAATCTGCCCGCTTCCGTTACACCCTCACGGTGGAGCGACTCTGAGCGTATCGGCAACGATAGACCAAGACCTCAAGGATCACGCGTTAGGCCGCTGATGCTGAATGCGATAGTCACGCGGTGACAGGCCTCTCTTCTTCTTAAATACTGTCGAGAAATGCGCGGGAGACGGAAACCCCGTTCGGAGCGCGATCGCAGACAAAGACAGAGACGTGTTTTCAAGGCTGAAACAAGCCGCAGCGATACGGCAAGCCAGTCGGTATTGCAACGGACTTGTGCCAATCTGCGCTTTGAAGACATGGCGGAAAGCCGAGTAGCTCATTCCCAGCGACCGTGCAACCCCGCCGAGATCGCATGCATTGTCAAACGGCTCGGCTGACAGTTTCACGCAGGACTCCTTAATCTTGTCAGCCCAAGGCGAAGGCTCAGCCTGTTCTTTCAGATGCGCGTTCAAACGAGTTTGCGCTTGGTCCACGAACGCCCGTAATTCCGGATAAGCGTCTTTTAATGCGCGAAAAGGCAACCGATTCGAAGGCCCTGTGAACCAAACACCGGCGACGGGTTCCCCGGCAGCATCGAACACTGGCACAGCCAAGCAGTGGCACCCCTGAACTTCCTCAGCTCGATCAAGCGCATATCCGCAGGCGCGAATCGTAGCGAGTTCATGGACAAATGCATGGCGCGATGCGATCGTAGACCGCGTAAAACGCGTAAACGCGATACGCTTCAATAGGCCCTTCAACCGGTTTACCGGAAGAAAAGCCAAAATCGCTTTGGCAGGCGCTCCGGTATGAAGCGGAAAACGGTGGCCCACGCACAGTGTATAGCCGAAACGCCCTGTTTCCTGAACGACCGCAAGAATCACCCCCGTTGCAACCGCTTCGTCCAAAACCGCCAGACCAACCGTCTCGCGGAAACGATCACGGATTGCCCGCATATATGGCAATAACAACTCAATACACTCGGCTTGCATTGAAACGGAGTATATCTCAGCAAAAAAACGCTGTAAATTCGTTTTGCCAGAAAACGAAAGTTTTCTCATTCAAAAAAACCATATGAGGTATTCTCATTCGGATGGTATTTATGCATACTAAGGGACATTGAAGTCATGTGAGATCCGGCTTCGTGGAAAAACCGGTATGAATTTAAAAACGCGTAATATCCCGTTGTTTCTTGCATGGCTATGCGTCTCGACATGCAACGCCTCCGAGTGGCTTACTCCGCCCCCGCCCGGATTAACCTATCCCAAAGACGAGGCCGATCGTCAATGGGCCATTCTCTCTTACGATTTATCCCAGAAAGCACGCTTCAACCGTTTTTTCCCCGAGGCCTATTGCGGCGACGCATTAGTTACCGACACCGACCGCGATCCTCTTGACATCCTGCTGCGCAGGTCTGCTGTGCTCCTGGAAGACATAGGTCATATGGCAGGAACACGCGAGCTATGTTCAGAACAACTCGACTTGGACAGCCTTAGAATTGAAGCTTCGGCGGTCCCCCCAGACCATGCCGAAACGCGTCGCAGACTTTTCGACCGATTACTCGCTGTACGTCGTCGCATTGCCTTTGCCAATCCGCTACTCGATTTCCAAGAACTGCTGTTTATCAAACGTGAAGTTCGCGGTGTGATGGAACATTGCTGCGACCAGTTCTACGGACAACAGCAGCGATCGGGCGGCGGGCTGTTTTCACTTGTAACCCCCTTCGGGACACGGCCGCATTTAAAAGATGTCCTGGCTGACGCCCGCATCGGCAATGGCCGTCTGAAGGATCAGACGCTCACGTTCGGCACACGCGCAAAACAGGGCCAAGACGGCGGAAGCATTCTCTCTCCGGCACTCTCCCACGACGCCAAAAAAATCGCATTCGCATATGTTGAAGGCACGGGGTCCCGCAAACATATCAGTCATCTTGATCATGCTCAGCATGGTCATTGGGACCGTGGTTTCTGTTATCATCTCTTCACAATGGCGACAGACGGTTCGAATCTCACACAACTCACCGACGGTACGTGGAACGATTTTCAGCCGTGCTTCACACCGGCCGGCCGTATCGCATTCATTTCCGAACGGCGCGGCGGCTACCTGCGTTGCGGGCGCCACTGCCCCAATTTCACTCTTTTCGACATGGCTCTCGACGGTTCGGATATCCGTTGTTTAAGCTTCCATGAAACAAACGAATGGTCGCCCGCCGTCACGCACGACGGTCTGTTGCTTTGGACCCGCTGGGATTACGTCGACCGCCATGGTTGCACCGCCCATCATCCCTGGATTACCACTCCGGACGGACGTAACCCCCGACCTATTCACGGCAACTACTCGTTCCGTTACAAACGGCCGGATATGGAACTCGACACGCGGCCGATCCCCGGATCCCACCGATTCGTGGCGACCGCAGCTCCGCATCACGGACAGGCGTTTGGTTCATTGGTCGTCATTGATCCACGCGTTGAAGATGATGACGGCATGGCGCCGGTCAAACGTCTGACACCCGACGCTGGTTTTCCCGAAAGCCAGAAGGGATCGCAAACCTATGCCACAGCTTGGCCTCTCAGCGAGAGTTACTTTCTGTGTTCTTATGAACCCGCCGAAGTCAAAGCCATCGCACAGCCTCACGTGTTCGGCCTTTATCTCATTGACCGCTTCGGCAACAAGGAACTCATCTACCGTGATCCGGGAATCGCATGCCTAAGCCCGATACCTATACGTACTACGCCGCTGCCGCCTATCCTTCCTGAACAACGGCACCCCCCCCTTAAGACCGGCGAACACGAAAAAGCCACCGTAGCCATTACTGACGTTTATAAAAGCCAGCAGGCATGGCCGGAGGGGACAAGGATCCACGCTCTACGGGTATGGCAGATATTCCCTCTCTCGGTAGCCTCAGATGAGGTTTCTCACAACATAGGCATTCAGATACAAGAAGGGTTTGACTCCATCAATCTCGCCCGCGCGGTAGTCGGCACCGCACCTGTCGAGAAAGACGGAAGCGCGCACTTCTCTGTTCCGTCCGGCGTAGAGCTATTCTTTCAGGCATTGGACGCCAACGGTTGCGCCATCCAATCAATGCGGTCTGCCACGGCTTTTGTACCGGGAGAAAGCACGTCCTGCCAAGGTTGCCACGAACCGAAGCATGGCGCGCCTGAACGTTTGCCTTCCGCCATGCCACTGGCCATGAAACGCCCGCCGTCACCGCTCTTGCCGGGACCCGAAGGTTCAAACCCTTTCAGTTACCCCCGATTGGTCCAACCTGTCCTCGATAAGCATTGCGTAACATGCCATACGGAAAAGATCAAATCACCCCGGCCCGGCCAGAAAATGCCGCCTCGTCTAGACGGCCGTGTTACACAACACCCGACCCAAGGGTGGATGAACACGACAACACGCTATACGGCCTCCTATCTGAGTCTCGCGGAGCCCTATGGCTTCACCTGTTATGGAGCCAAACACAACTGGGACTCACCCAAGTTCTACCGCACCACGCCGGGCGGATTCGGTGCGCTAGCCTCCAATCTTTACGCGTTGCTGTGCAACGGACATCACAACGTAAAACTAGACGAAAGCGACATGCTCCGCCTTGTTACTTGGCTAGATTCAGTCTGCCAATTTTATGGGGTCTACGAAAAAAACGGCGGAGAAACCCAGCTTACAGGCGGCAGCGCGCAACCTACACTTCAATAGACCGCACAGCCGTCACGGAGGCCTTCAAGACTCTCGAAACGTCGTCTCGGCTTCATCTCTTTCTTCACAACAACACGCGCCGCGCATTGGCCCCCGTCAAATCGGAAAGCGCTTCGGGCGACATATGTCTTAACGCTGCGACCTCATGCAGGATGAAACTCAAATTAGAGGGTTGATTCAGCGGCTTCCCATTTGCACCGATAGCGGCCGCGCCACCCCCGATCGGAAAAAGATCCGGCGAATCCGTTTCTATCAAGAGCTGGCTATCAGGAACCTCGCGCGCCGCCGATCGTATCTTCTCGGCATTGGGGTTACAGACAGACCCCGCGAAAGACACATAGCCCCCCAAATTGAGAATCTGTCTCAATATCTCAGATGAACCGCCAAAACCATGCGCAACAAAACCAGGAAGTCTACGCGCAAAGGGTTTGAGCACCTCAACAAGCCGTCCCCACGCTCGCGCGCCATGTAAAATCACGGGGCGACGCACATGCTCGGCAAGAGCCAGTTGTTTAATAAGAATCTTTTCCTGCAGTTCTATCGGCACATTGTCGAGAACGCCATCGAGTCCGATCTCTCCGACTGCGGCAATCGGACTGCCGTCCAAGAACGACTCGAGCATGGAGAACCAATCAGAGGGAAGATGCCGGACGTACCAAGGATGAACACCAAACGCCGGAACAACAACGAAGGGCAAAGACGAACACGCCACGAGGCTCGTGGATTCCCAATCGTCAGGTGTTGTTCCACAACAACACACCCCCGTCACACCCGCCTGCGCCGCGCGTTGAATGACCTCGTCAAACACGCCGCTCAGCCGAGGATCCTGCAAATGTGTGTGCGAGTCGAACATGGGGTCGTCCCTTGC
>CAZTDL010000295.1:0-5879 GCA_964612775.1 uncultured Lentisphaeraceae bacterium | reverse complement strand
GAGGAACTCAATAAACTCGCAGCCTAAAAACGTTCGTTTCATCTTGCAAGTCACCTGGGCGGATGTAAAGCCGTGCGTCTATGGCAGCCGCACGGCCGCGGCGATGAAGCCGCGCCCGGACAAACATTGAATTTAGACGCGCGAAGCCGCAATTGACATTGAGCCCCCCTGTTCTTTGTACTAAGATAACGCCGTTCTCATTCATTCATTCCAGCATCAGGGGCACTCGTGGTCAAGGCAAAGCAGGAACGCGACGATAGCGCGCAAACGAAAACATGGTTCGTCCGAAACGAACAGGGGGCGCGCTTTGGGCCTGTGGATTTTGAGACGCTCAAAGCGTGGGCGTGCGATGGTCGAATAGGCCCCAACAATGAGGTTTCTGCGACGGGCGACGATTGGCAGTGCGCGACTGCGCATCGCGCGCTCGAAATGGATTGCGTCGCGGAAATCACGCCGGGAAGTTTTTATGGCCCGATCCACAGGGACGCGATGCGGGGGCTTCTTCAAGACGGGACGATTTCCCCTCAGGTCGTTTTGTTCCGACGTTCTGACATGGCGGATGAACGTTTGGCGTCCGAGGCGGCTTTGCGTGATGAGCGGCTTCGCCAGCAGAAGGAAGAGGCGTCGCGGCTCCTCGTGGCGGATCTCAAGAGTCAGCTTCAATGCGCTCTGGAACGTGAGGAAAAGGTCCGTCAGGACATTGAACGCCAGCGACAGGATCTTTTGGCTCAGGCGGCTCAGCGGGCGGAAACCGACCGGCAGGAGATGGGTCGGCTGCGTTCGGAGCAGGCGGCGCAGGCGGAGCAGTGGGCGGGCCGGGTTCGGCAGGCCGAGCAGCGGTCGGAGACGGACCGGCAGGAGGTGGCGCGGCTGCGGGCCGAGCTGACGGCGCAAGCGGAACAGTGGGCGCAGGCGGGTAATCAGGAAAGTCAAAGTCGGCAGGCGGAAGCGGTTCTGCTGGCGGACCGGATGCGGCAGGCTGAGCAGCGTGCCGAAACGGAGCGGATGACGTCGGAACATCTGCGTCAGGAACTGGCGGCGCAGGCGGAGGCTTTTGAAAAAACGCGGTGCTTGGCGGATAGCCAGTCGGCGCGTGCGGCGCAGGCGGAGCAGCGGTTGGCTCAGGCGGAAGTCCGGTGCGCAGACGCGGAGCGGCGTGTGGCGCAGGCGGAGGCGCGGTGCGTAGAGGCGGAGCGGCGTGTTGAAAAGGCCGGCGAGGCGTTGCTGAGTCTGCGTCATGAGACCGCTGCCCAGATGAAGCAGGCGCGGCAGGCGTTGAGACAGGAGCAGACGCGGTCGGCGGAATTGGACCGTTTGCTTTCGCAGGCCGGTCAGGCGCGATCCGAAGCTGAACGGTCGCTGGACGCGGCGAGGTCGGATTATCAGACGTTGTCGCTGGCCCGGGATGAAGAGCGGCGTGTGTCGGAGGGTGAGAGACAGGCTTTGCTGACCGAGGTGTCGCGTGCGTTAGCGGAAAGCGCCTCTCGCATGGAACGCGTCTCGCAACTGGAGAGGACATTGGCGGAGACCGAGCGTGCCGCGGAAAGGGAACGCGTAGAACTGGACTGCCAGGTGTCGGCTTTGCGCACGGAGGCGGCGTCCGCTCAGAAGGCCTTGATTGCGCAGCGTGAGGTGGCGAAACAGGCCCAGTCACAGGTCGACGCTGTGACGGCATCTTTGGAAACGGCGCGGCGTGAGCGTGATGAGGAGCGGCAGGGGCGGACGGCGTTGAGCGCAACTTTGTCGGAATTGAATCAGGAGGTTGCCGTTTTGCGGGATGATTTGCGCCGGCAAAAGGAGCGGGACGATAAGCGGGCGTCTTCCGCTCGGGTGGACGTGCTTGAGGCTGAGCCTCTGGAGTCTCAGCCGAGATCCAAAGCGCGAGCGAAGCCGCAGCCTGAGATGATCGAGGCGGAGGTGTTGCCCCCCGTTCGTCCGGCGGCCGAACCGCGATCTGCGCCGCGCTCAAAGTCTTCCGGCGGCACGGTTCCCCCCGGGCTTTCGATGGCGGATCTTGAGCAGCAAGCGCGGCGTGAACTGGAGCGTTTGGGTACTCGTGGCGCCGCATTCTTTGTCAGAAAACGATGAAGGCGTGTGTGTAATAAACCTCTAACCCGGTCTAGCGAAAACCTATGGCTGACATAAAAAACGAAAAAGAGGATGCTCGTCAGTGGTTCTTGCGAATCAATGGCGAAACCGTTTTTGGTCCGGTCTCCACTCAGGGGTTGATTGTCTGGGCGGAACAGGGACGTGTCCTGCCTGGACACGAAGTGTCGACGGACAGGAAAAAGTGGGATCAGGCGGTTTCGATCGATCTGCTCGATATGCGCTGGTTTGTCGATGACGGCGAGGGTGAATTGAGGGGGCCTCTGAACAAACTGGCCGCCGAGGCGCTGCTCAAAAGCGGCAAAGTTCCCAAAGGGGCGCAACTGGTTTCCGCGGATGAGGTGGAGACGGATTCCGGCAGCGAGAAGACGGCTGAGCCGAAACGGGACGAGAAACCGCCGCCGCGTGAGCTTGTGCCGGAAGAGGTGTTGCGTCAGAGGGTGCGCGAGCTCGAAACCATGGTGAGCGAGCAACGCGATCGGTTGGTCAAGCTGTCGGATGCCGACGCCTACGAGACGGTGCAGCACGAGCGTGACGTCTTGGCCTCGCTTGTGAAGGAGACCGAGACGCAGCGCGCCACTATTCTGCGTAATGCGGAGAAGGATGCGCGCGCCCATGAGCGGAAGTTGGAACTGTTGCGGCAGCAGATTAAAAAACTTGAGCAGCAACTGGAAGACGCCAACAGCCGGCTGATGCTGTCCGAGGCGCATGCGGCCGAGGGCCCCGATCAGGTCAGCAAACTGGAATCGGAGCGGATGGCGGAGGAGGCGCGACGCGAGGTTGAGGAACGCGCGCGCCGTGAAAGCGAAGAGCGGGAGGCCGTTTTAAAACGCGAGGCCGAGATGCTCAGGAGCAAGCTGGCGGCATCGGAACAGGCGCTGTCTGATTTACGTGCGGCCGGGACGACCTTACAGGTGTCCCTGTCTGAAGAAACGGATGCGCTGAAGGTTCGCGTGTCGGAGCTTGAGCAGGCGGTTGAATTGCAAAAGCAGACGGCGAAAGACGCCGCGCTGGCGCTTGCCGCACGCGAGTCCGAGTTGGAGACGGCGCGAGAGCGTGTTGCGGCATGCACGCGGCGCGCAAGTCAAGCGGAGTCGGATCTTCGTGAGTCGGAGGAGGCGGGCGCGCGACTTCTTGCGACGCGTGAGGCCGAGCTGGAAAAAGAACGGGCACGGGCCAAGGAGCTGGAACAACAACTCGGCCAAGCTCAGGCTTCAGCCCGGGATGCGGAAGCGAAAGCGCGTGAGCATGAAGTCGCTTTTACCGAACTGCTGAATGATGCCAATGCGCGCGATAACACTTATCAGGAAAAGATCCTCGCGCTGGAAAAGACATGCGCGCAGTCTCCGGATGAGACGGCGCGTTTCTTTGCGGATCAAGCGGCCGTGTATGAGTTGGTGAAAAAAGAAATCGAAGAGTTGTCTCAGACCATGGAGATGGAGCGGACGCATGTCGCGCAGCTGAAAGAGTGGAGCGCACAGCGGCAGCAGGCGTTGCAGGAACGGCGGCAGACGCTGATGAAACACATGGGCGGAAGCCCTGCCGAGATGACTCGCCGAACGGTGCGCGAACAGCCTTCCGATCCGCAGACGGCGCGGCTGCGGGCGGAGCTGGAAAATCAGCGCGTGATGTATCAGCGCGAGGTGGAGCTTGCCGAAACGCAGAACCGCGAGTTTCAGGACAAGGTTCGCTTGCTGGAACTGGAGTGTTCCCGGTTGCAGCATCAGACGGCGGAAGGCGAGAAGCGTATCCGGCGGGTCGAAGAGCTCGAAGAGTTGCTGAGCAGAAGCGATCATGAGTTGTCGGACGAGCGTCGAAACCGCGAGGCTGAGCGGGAACAGTTTACGGCGAATCAGAAAGCGCTGTTGATGCGGATCGAGACGTTAGAGCGGACGGGGCGGCCTTCAACCCCCGAGGAGATACAGTCGGCCGAGGCCCAGAACGTGAAGTGGGCATCGTGGATGCGGCTGCGCCGGTAAGCATTCTGAACAGGTGACGCGAGAGGATACTATGCTCATTGAGCAGATTCGTGAGGCCCTGATCAAGGGGCGGGCCCCCGAGGTGGCAAGTCTTGTGAAGCAGGCGTTGCAGGAGGGTTTGACAGCCTCTGCGATTCTGAATGAGGCACTGTGCCAAGGGATGAGCGCCATCGGCGAGAAATTCAAGAACAATGAGATCTTTGTGCCGCAGGTGTTGTTGGCTGCGCGGGCCATGAAGCAGGGAACAGAGATTCTGAAGCCGCATTTGATTGCGGATGGGGTCCGGCCGTTTGCGACGGCGGTGATCGGGACGACCAAGGGCGACCTGCATGATATCGGCAAAAATCTGGTCGGCATGATGCTGGAGGGGGCCGGTTTTAAGGTGGTTGACGCAGGTATCGGTGTGTCGCCCGACACATTTGTGAGGTTGGCGCTTGAGCATCAGGCGCAGATCGTCGGGGTTTCGGCGCTTTTGACGACGACGATGATCCATATGAGAGAGGTGGTCGAAGCGGTCAGGACGGCCGGACTTGGCGCCAAGGTGATTATCGGCGGCGCGCCGGTGACGCAGGCCTTTTGCGATGAGATCAAGGCCGACGGATATTCGGCGGACGCGGCTTCTGCGGCGCAGCTGGCGACGCGGCTTGTTTCGGGCGTGCAGGACGTTTAGCGGCGCAAGAGGCGCCCGATCCTGTTCTCCTTGGGCCGTTTTTCCGGCTTCTATTTCGTTGCCATGCGGGTCGCCAATTCGATGGCGTTCAACAGGCTGGAGACAGACGCCTCGCCTTGCCAGGCGATATTGAAGGCCGTGCCGTGATCCGGTGAGGTTCGGATGATCGGCAATCCCAGGGTGACGTTGACGCCGGTGTCGAAAGCCGCCATTTTGAAAGGGATGAGACCTTGGTCGTGGTACATCGCCACATAGGCGTTGCAGGACAGCGGCCGGCCGGACAGCAGGCCCGTGAAGGCGGTGTCCGGCACGAGGGGTCCGACGGTGTCGATGTGTTCGGTTCGCGTCTGTTTGATTGCCGGCGAAATGACGGTTTGCTCTTCTTTGCCGAAAAGGCCGTTTTCTCCCGCGTGAGGGTTCAGCGCGAGGACGCCGATGCGTGGGCATGGCGTGCCAAAGCCTTTACAGGCGGCATGGGTGAGCCGGATGGTGCGCGTCAGCGACGCGATGGAAAGCAGGCCGGGCACATCGGCGATCGCTTCGTGAATGGTGGCCAGACTGATTAGCAGGCCCTTTGAATAGAAAGCCATGCAAGGGTTGGCGGCATGTGTCAGAGAGGCGAGGATTTCGGTGTGGCCGGGAAACGTGATGCCTGCCCAATGCAGGGCCTCTTTATTGATCGGTGCCGTGACGAGCGCATCGGCGATACCGTCTTGAATGGCTTTAACGGCCATGCAGATCCATGTGTAGGCTTGCGCGCCGCAGACGGCTTGAACACGCCCGGGCTCAAGCGTCGCGGCCTCTTCAAAAGGACAGTCGATGAGGACATGTCCCTCCATCGCCGGATCGTCCCTGATCGTTTCTCCCTGCGGTATGACGATGAGCGAACGTGGAAAGGGTATTCCGGAAGCCTTTGAAACCCGCTTGAGCAGAGGCAAATTGCCGAACACCAGCAAGCGACCTGCGCTGATTGTTTCGGAGGCGGCTAATGCGCGCAACACCAACTCGGGGCCGATTCCTGCACAATCCCCCAAGGTCAGAGCCAATCGCGGCCGAACCGTGGACATGACGCGCCTCCTTGCGGATCAGCCGGGTTTAAATTAGATCCGGTTTTCTATTCGGTG
>CAZTDL010000294.1:0-5894 GCA_964612775.1 uncultured Lentisphaeraceae bacterium | reverse complement strand
CGGAGGACTGGTTCTCCGTGATCAAAGACGACGACAGAGTAAGATTGGTCGGCGCTTCATTTGTGATCACCGCGGCGGAAACCTGCACATCATAGTTTGCCGCAGATCCGCTACCGCCTGACTTGTCGTTCAGTCTGAGCAGGCAGGTGCCCGTGCTCCAACAGCGCCAAACGACCTTAGAGGATTTGGCCTGCGTACCGCCATCGTCATCGGAAAGAATCTGCGTGGTTCCGTCGCCTTGGTAAAGTCCGAGAACGGTGTCGCAGGACGCACCCAAGTTCGTGGTCGTAATCGTATATCCCCGTCCTGAGACCGCGCTCAGCCTGATCCAATCCACATCACCGGGCACGCTGAAGTTGTGGGTCTGCCGGAAGTTGTACACGTCACTCGGCACAATTTCAACCGTGGTCAAAGCCGTATTGTCTCCAACCGCCTCATATTGATCGACAGGCGTTCCTCCCGGCACGATCTGGTCCATATCCATGTCGCTCCACAACGAATCGAAGAAATCGACATATTCGCTCTGCGTGCCGCCCGTATTGCGGTGGATGTAAACCATGCTGTTGACGGCGTTCGTCATTTCGCGATAGCCAAGCACTGGAATCTGGTGGGCACCGCCAAAATAAGTTCCAAATGAACCGATGCTGATCGGCCGCCCCGCGTTAATCTCGGCCTTGATCGTATTCAAATAGTTCGTCTTCTCCGATATCGTTCCCACGGGAGGATGGTAGGCAGAATTGAAGGCAAGCCCATTCGTCTGATTTGCGAACTCTTCGATGATGATATCCTCATCCGTACGTCCTAAGCCGTAATATTGGGACGATAACCAAGCGATCGCCGCTTTAACATTGGCTTCGCCGTGTCCCGGAGCCGTCGGCAAGGAAAGCTGACGCAGCGGCGCGACGCCATTGTCGATCAGATTCCAATACGTAATGCCGTTGTATGCGGCACGGTCCCAATACGCAAGGATGTCCGCTACGGCCGAGGCCCAGCAGATGCCGCCCGATGCGGCCGGATAATACATGCCGGGACTGTTCAAATAGAGCGGGAATTGCGACGGCGAATTTGTCGCGCCGGAAATATAGTTCTCGCTCTTCACGCCGTCCGCTTCATCACTCTCGTATGTGACGATCAGCTCGGCAGAGGAACCTCCCAATGCGGCGGCCCCCTCTTTGGAAAAAATGGCCTGCCAGCCACCGGAGGAAATCGCGTTCTTCAGGTGAATCGCCATCGCATGACCGCTCGCCCAGCCCGGACGATCCACAATCTCCTGAACGACCGTTTTCAGATCGGGGCTGTTATAAACGCTGTCCTCACTCCAAGCGGACGGCACGGACCATGTCACCGCGGCATCGGTGAGCGACCGTTCAGACAGCCACAGCGCGCCCTCGTTCAGAGGTTCGACCGAATCGTAATTCTCGCCCTGGATCGTGAACTCGGAAGCTCCCGAACCGGCGGTATAAGCCTGAACGCGAAGATAAGCGCCCGAAACGGTGACGCCCTGCGGAATCGTCACATTGGCGAAGCGGAAGACGCCCATCAGATAGGGCGGCTCATATCCCGTGTACGTTCCGCACCACACATATGCATTGGTGTATTCCTCACCCGTCGCATCCCAGACAATGCAGTCGTCATAATCATCCGCGATGGTAAACGTCGCGGTCGCGGCAGAGAGCGTCATAAAGCCGGTCAACACCAAGCAGCACAAAGCGACTGCGATTTTTTCCACGTTTCTGTTCATACGTCACCTCCATACGCACGGCCGATCAGCCGTTAATGGTCCACCACACTCGTACGACGGAGCGGCAGCGAGGGAGCTTTTCCGTTCGAAACCTTCTGTCTCGCATTTGCAGGATCAGGCTGGACATCGGCGGCGCTTTTCTTACTTTGGGCGACCGCCGTTTGCCATGCCGCCTTACACAGCCGGACACGTTCCGCATCATCGGCAATCCCATGTTTTTTCATGCGGCTGCGCCCCTGCGCGTCGGCCTTCGTGACCACAGACCCGGAGCGCATATCGACCACCTGCGCGGCCGACGCATCGTCCGCGTTTTCAAGACAGAAAGCCTCATCAAACAGTCCCAGCATCAGCCTGCGGCTCACACGCCATGCGCCTGCCCCCCGTTCCTTCGCGACCAAGGCGAGCGCGTCCTCCTCTTTGACCACATGGACGGGAAGACCCTGAAAACACCGCAGCACGGGAGGCTCCGTATCTTTCGCGCTGATGATGATCGATGCGAAAAGCGTTTCCCCATACAGTTCAGGCGAATTTCCCGTCACAGACTGACCTCCTTCCTTCAACCGTAAGCGCGCCCTCGCCACAAAAGAAGTCGGCGCAAGCGTGCGGAATTCCGCCGTTTTTGCCGTCTGCGCGTCAGTTTTGGCGAAAATAAACGTGTAAGCGAGCGTCTCCCCCGACAAGTTCTCCATCGCGTACTCGTCGGACAACCGCCAAGTTCCCGGATAAAATGAGGGAAGCTGGCTGCTGGCGACCTGAAAAGCGGTGTCTCGCGTGACAGAATCGGCCACACCGGGCAACACCCCCAAAAAAGAAAGCAAGAAACTCAGAATCCGCGCCCGTTTCTTTGTGTTCTGGCTCATAAAGTCCTCCCGGCATTCGCGCATTGAAACACATGTATCCTCAAATGACGGGGGAATTTTAACAGTTTAAACGGACACATCAATCAAAACATGAAGCACGCGAACATCCGCACCCCCATTATGGACTCCGATTCCGATATCGGCACGACGACCGTCACCTCGGCGGACCGGGCAAACGAAGCCGTTTGCCGCCGTCGTAACAAGCCGCCACAAGCCGAAACCTGCCGAATCCGACAGGGTGGCTGCGGCCCGACATGCGCTTTCTTCAATAATGAGGTTTACCGCCGTTCGCACACGGAGTAAAGTTCACCGCACGAACTGAAGCATACGGAAGGAACGAAATGCGCGTTGAAAAAAAACATCTTTCCATCGCACGCGGAATCGGTTTTTGCGGGACGGCCGCGTCCCGCAGGATTCTTGCCGCCGGACAAGGGAGGCAAACATGAGCGATACGAGCGGGCTTCCCCCCCGATATTCAGCAAAGGGCTCGGGCGGACATGATGAAGCTTGCGACCCTGCTCATGCCGTTCGGCAAATACAAGGGTCGCCGCGTCATTGACCTTCAGGAAGAATACCTTCTCTGGTTCAAGCAGAAGGGCTTCCCGAAAGGTGAACTCGGACGCATCATGCAGATCGCCCTCGAGTTGAAAATCAACGGCCTCGAAGGCTTGATTCCCCGCTGAACGTCTTATTGCGCTCGTTCTTCGAGACGATAGAAACGCGTCGGACTATTTGTGGCGTCAGGGTCAGAAATCGTGAACGGTCCATTCGTTAACGCGCTGTTCCAGCCGTCATCCGGCGGCGTAACCCACGGCCACGACGACAAAGGCACCGACAGGCTATCGCTGTAGCGGACGCGATATTGAATACCCCCGACGGCCTCGAACCGGAACACACTGCCGGCCACGCCTCCGTTGACAGTGAAGCCGCTGACCACCGGCACCGGCGCCACGACCACATTCACCGCGCCGCTCACGGCCACATAGTTGACGCCATCGTCGGGCGTGAACATCACGCTATGCAACGCCATCCCCGCCTCGAGAACCCACGAGGGCGTCGCAAACGCGAAAGCGCCCGACGTCGAGGCAGAACCGCCGCTCAACGTCGATTCGGACAGCGCCTGCCCGACAACGAGCGGGCTCGCCGCCGGCCACGCCGTCACGCTGGGAAGCCCCTTCAGGGCAAACGCCTGACTTACGGACCACGCGGAGTCCGTCATATTGCTCGCGGCCAATTTGACGCGCACCCCGAAGTCGGTGCCGACCGTCCCCGGCAGTGTCCACGCGTAGCCGGTCGTATTGGTCGGTGTCGTCGCGACAGCGGTCCACTGCAAATCGTCCACGAAAATCCGAACGTCATCTATCCACCATCCTGTCGCCGCAAGCGTCCCATCGTCGGCCTCAACAAACCGGAGGGCAACCGTCTGGCCCTGATACGCCGTCAACGGAATGCGGGTTTCAACATACCCTCCCGACGAACCGGAGAATGCGGGCCGCCCGGCCAGACTGCTGCCGTAGCCTGTGTCAATGGCCATGTTGTACCCGTTTTGCGTCGCATTCGTCCCGATGTCGATCCACGTCGAACCGCCATCCGTACTGATCTCGACAACGCCACCGTCGAAACCACTTTCCAAATCGTAGTCGTGCCAAAAGGCCAGCACCGCATTGTTGCTGACGGCCAGCGCGGACTTCGTCAGATATTGGCTCGCGATCACCTCGTCATCATTTGCGAACCAGCACCGCGTAGCGCTATGACTGTTGACGTTCGTGATGACCCACGAAGAGCCCGATGACGTTTTTGTCGCCACCCAACCATTCGCGCCAGATTCCACCTGATCAGAAAAATAGGCCGGGGGGCCCGACAGCTGGGCCGTGTATTCGATCTGCGCATACGCGTGAACAGGCGCGTTATTGCGATCCCACTGGACGCGCACGACAGACCCGGTCGCAAAACTCTCCCCCCCCGTCGGATAAGTCAATATGGGGGCCAGCCCTACAATCAATTGATTCAAAAACTTCTCATAAAAGACCGAGGCATGGGGCCCGTCCGGGAACAACTCCATCGCCGCCTTAACCGTCGCGTTGGCCATGTCGCGCAGGGTGGGCCCCGAGCCGATGCCGAAAAAAGACTCGATCATGATTTTATCGATCTCCTCGCGCGGACAGCCCCTTTCACGAAGGGTCTGGAACGCCTGAACCAGCGGCGTGCCCCAAAGCTGGTCCGAGTAGTTATCGATCCCGTTAATACTCTCATGATCCAAATAAGTATGGGCGGCATCATAGGTCAGGTTCGTCATATTCAGGAAGCGGCCGGACCACGTGTCAGCGCTGTGTCCATCCCAACTGAAGGCCCACTCCGGATGGAAGGTCGTGCCGTTTGTCGTCGTGCTGCTGTACGAGGCTCCCCAATAGTCGCCGAAGCCCTCGCCGATCGCGCCCGTGTCCCCGCCGCCCCAGGAGGGAATGATGTCGTAGGTGATCGCATGACCATACTCGTGCAGGATGACATCCGCATCCTCGTTGTCGTCCACGCCCCCGTGTCCGAACGAGAGTCGATTTCCGTTGGGATCATAATAAGAATTGTCGTCCCCGGCGACCCCGTCCGAATCCGCTTGGATCGACGCGTATTGGATGCCCGTATCACCGACATAGCCCAGCGACTGGAGATAGCGCTGATTTTGATCGATGTGATAGTACGTCATCACATCGTTAAAGGCATTGTTTCCGCGCGACGACGTCCAATGGCCCGTCGTCGTCGTACTGGGAACCGTATTCGGGGCTTCAAAATCCACGATCGTCACCCACGGGCCGGCCAAAGCATACGTGCCGTCGCTTAGACTGATCTCCTGCAAAGGCCGCTGGACATAGGCGGCCACAAACGCCTCGGGAACACTCGCGTTCGTCAGTGCCGCATCGGCCAGATACGTGCGTGGATCGCCTTCAAAAACATAGGCTGTGCCGTTGACCGCGGTTTTACTGACGTTCGACACGGTCTGCGAGCGCTTCAGCGCGATCAGCTCATACTCCGACACCGCTTTTGCCCGCGGCCAAACCTCGCCGGTATACGCGGAGAAATCCGGGAGCGTCTTTGGATTTCCCTTTCGGCGAATCACCGTGTCCCGGACAGACAGGACTTCGCCGGACACCGCATCGATCTGATGTTCCCAATAGCCGAACGGAGCCGTGACCGCCACCAGCGTCTTATAAACCAAGCGAAAAACGCCCCCCTGATTCGGGATATAGACCAGTTTCGCACGCAGAGGACTCAAAAGCGTGCCGTGCACGCGCAGATGT
>CAZTDL010000293.1:0-5918 GCA_964612775.1 uncultured Lentisphaeraceae bacterium | reverse complement strand
TTGTTCGGCCCGCTTGGCCCATTCTACGGCATCCATGCCGGTGTGCTCGCGGAAGCCGCGCGTGGTGATCTCATATCCGCAAGGGCAATGCGCCGTATCCTTCGTCGCGACAGGATCCATGCCGAGAACGATGCATTGCGCCCCAAAGGCGCGTGCTCCTTCGGCGATAATCAACGGGTTCTTGACAGCGAGCGAGTTAACGGAGATCTTCTCCGCCCCCGCCAACAATACGCGTGACATGTCCTCAAGGGTCGCTATGCCGCCGCCGACCGCAAAAGGGATGCGGATGGCTTGCGCCACGTCGCGAACCATTCCGATATCGATGGGACGGTGCTCGGCAGATGCCGTAATATCATAGACGACGAGTTCATCACAGCCGTCGTCGGAGTAACGGACAGCCATCTCGATCGGATCGCCCAGATCGATGTTGTTCTTGAACTTGACGCCTTTGGTCACGCGCCGTTTGATGATGTCCAGACAGGGGATGATGCGTTTCGTAAGCATGGTTTTACGATTGGGCGAACACACAGGTTCGCCGGTGCTTTTCAAAGAGTGGAGACAGATCTGTGTTTCTGCCCTTCGGGTGTCCAACGGGTGAAGTTGTCAAGTAGCCGCAGACCGCTGCGTCCCGACTTTTCGGGATGAAACTGGGTGGCCGCCACGTTGCCGCGTCCGATCATCGAAGCGAACGTGATGCCTGCGTAATCGGTGGTGCCGATCACCTGTGCCGGGTCCGAGGGTGCCGGATAATAACTGTGTACAAAGTAGAACTCGCTTAGATCCGCGATCCCTTCGAGGATAGGATGAGGCCGAACAATCTTGACTTGGTTCCATCCCATCTGCGGAACTTTGTCCCACCGGGCGGCGGGTTGGAAACGAGGGTCCCGTCCTGGGAGGATGCCGAGAGTGGGGGTGCCTCCGTCCTCCTCCGAGGCGTCCAAAAGGATCTGGGTGCCGAGGCAAATGCCAAGGAAGGGGGTGCCACGCACAGCAACCTCTTTCAAAACCGGAATCAGTTGCAGATCTGCAAGGTTTCTCATGGCGGACCCGGCGGCCCCGACGCCGGGAAAGACCACGCGTTCGGCGGCAAGAATTGTCGTGGCATCGGAGGTGACCTTGGCATCGCAACCCAGGGCTCTGAAGGCCAGTTGCACGCTGGTGAGATTCCCTGCTTTATAGTCAACAATGGCAATCATGAGTGTTTCCGATAAAGGGTGCGCAAAACAGGCGGCTTATTGTCGTTGAGATGAATGGTAAAGTCAACTACAATGAAAAACCATTACGAAACCTAATCAGGGAGGAAAATGTTATGCGTGGCGTTGCGGTTTTATCGGTTGTGGCCTTACTCTGCGGCGGGGTACGAGCTGAGGAAAAGGTGATCAAGGTTTTGGCGGTGGGCAATAGTTTTTCTGCGAATGCGCTGCACCATTTCGGTGAGATCGTTAAGGCGTCAGGTAATAAGACGATTGCGATGAATGCGATGATCGGCGGGTGCGACTTTGAACGGCATATGCGTCACGCGGACGCGTTCGATGCCAATCCTGATGATCCGCAGGGACGGCCCTATCCCGGAAAAAAGAGTCTTAAGGATTTGCTGACTGCGGAAAAATGGGATTTTGTGACGATCCAACAGGTCAGCCACAAGAGTTTCCGTCCCGATACGTTTCACCCGCAAGTGGATCGGCTTATCGCATACATTCGAAAATACGCACCACAGGCTGAAATTGTGATCCATCAGACATGGGCCTATCGAGATGATCACCGGTGGTTCGTGGAACATGAAAAATATCAGGACCAGCCGGTCAACCGAGACGTCATGTATAAGGGTCTGCGTGCCGCATATGACGGGCTGGCGAAGGACACGGGATTCAGACAGATTCCGTGTGGAGACGCCATGGAATTAGCGCGTTTGGACCCTGCATGGGGAATTTTCGTGCCGGACGAGGTTTTCAATCCTAAGACAGCGGTTTATCCGGCTTTGCCCAAAAACGAAAAGCGGTCACTGAACAACGGTTACAGTTGGAAAAAGAATGTGAAGACGGGGACCTGCTCGTTGGGTAAGGATGCGTTTCATGCCAACATTCAGGGCGAATATCTGCTTGGTTGCGTTTGGCTGGAATTCTTCTTTGGGCAAAGCGCTATCGGCAACACGTTTGTACCCAAAGGCATGACGGCAGAAGACGCTGCGATTCTCCAGAGGGTTGCGCATCGTGCCGTACTTGAAAAACAACGCCCCGATGTGGCGTTGTAATCCGGGAAGGTGCGCCGGCACAAATAAAAAAGAGACGGGGAATGTCCCCGTCTCTTTTTTTGTCGCGAATTTCCGCAATGGGATTAACCGTTGCGCTTTTCGAAATCCTGCATGAAGTCGACCAATGCCTTTACTCCGGCGCTCGGGAACGCGTTGTAGATCGAGGCCCGGATACCGCCCACAGACCGATGCCCTTTGAGTTGCTTCATGCCGCTCTCAGACGCTTGCTTGATGAAGAGCGCTTCAAGTTCTTCGGAGGGCAGGCGGAACGTTACGTTCATATCCGAACGGAACTCTTTCTTGGCGGTGCCGCGGTAAAAACCGGTTGCGTCGATGGCATCGTAAAGCATTTGCGCCTTGTCATGATTGATCTTGTACATGTTCAACAGACCCACCTTCTTGAGCCAGCGGGTCGTGAGACAGAGCATGTAGATACTGAAGCACGGAGGGGTGTTATAAAGCGAGTTGTTCTCGATATGCGTCTGATAACGCAGCATGGTCGGGAGCGAGATGTTGCCTTTCTCCGCGAAATCCTTACGAATGGCCACCATGGCGAGACCCGAGGGGCCGAGGTTCTTCTGTGCGCCCGCGTAAACCATGGTGAACTTATTGAAATCCAAGGGGCGTGAAAGGATATCGGAAGACATGTCTGCAATAAGGGGTGAACCGGTTTCTGGGATTTCCTTCAGTTGCGCGCCAGAAATCGTCTCGTTGGTCGTGATGTGGCTGTAGACAGCGTTGGGACTCCACTTCATCTCACTTGTTTCGGGCATCCGGGTGGGAATGTCCTTCTGACAGTCGGCAGTCATATTCACGTTGCCGATGAGTCGCGCTTGCTTGACAGCCGCGGCACCCCAAGAACCGGCGTTGATGTAATCGGCGGTCTGCCCTTCACCCAGGAAATTCATCGGGATCATGGCGAACTGCAGACTTGCGCCACCCTGAAGGAAAAGGATTGCATATTCGTCGCCGAGTCCCATCAGTTCTTTGAGGTTGGCGATGGCTTCGTTATGGAGGGCGTCATATTCTTTGCCGCGGTGCGACATTTCCAGAACGGACATGCCTGAGCCTTTATAGTCGACGAAGTCCGCTTGAGCTTCTTGCAAAGCTTCCAAAGGCAGGACTGCAGGTCCCGCACCGAAATTGTAAACGCGTGCCATACTGTTGCTCCTTAACTGTTGACGCCGGTTCGCAGACGCCTGTCCGCACTCCTCGGCTTTCAAATAAACTTTAATGATGCCTTGCCCGTTGGCTGTTGTCAATGAGGGACCATCGTTTTTTTGCCGATCGCGTGGACTGCTAATCGATGCCTTTGAAGACTTTTAACAGGCGCAGAATTCGGGATTGTGTCATGCGGATAGCTCCTTTCGGACAGATCTCGTGACAACAGCTGCAACTGATGCAACGCGCGGTGTCCAGCTCGGGACAGGGGATCCCCTTCTGTAAAGACAGTGCTTTTACGGGACAGGCTTTGACGCACAGCCCACAGCGCACGCAATCGGCTTCGGAGATGGCTGGCCGTACCCAAACGATACGCCCCGCACGGCGCACCAACCAGTCTGGCAACAGACGGAGCAGATGCGCCCCCGAGGGGACGTCGAAGGACCTAACGGTCACACGGTCTCCGGTGATGATGGGCTGTGTCAGCGCCGACATGGCTTGCCCGGATAAATAGGGAACCCTGCGGACGTCGATATGCAGGATTTCGCATAATGAGCGGTCAAGCGCGAAGGGATCTTCGGCCGCCGCCAGAAAACCGAGATTGACGGGCCTACCGTTGGCAGGTCCCTGTCCCTCCATGCCTACGACGGCGTCGGCGATGGTCAGCGTTGGGGGAAGAACCTGCCAAATGGTTTGAACGAGGTGTCCAAAAACATCCGGCTTAGGGTGGAGCCGGTGCAGGTTGGTTTTGGTGTAGCCGGGAATCGCCCCGTACATGTTTTTGACGGCAGCGGTTAACATGGTGAGCGAATGACTTTTGACTTTGGGCAGATTGATGATCACATCCGCCTCGAGTACCGGGCGAGCGACCGAAAAGCAAAAACCGTCCCGTTCGAAAGCTTGAACGCCGGCCTGCTCGAAGGTGATAAGCGGCACCTCTTCTTCCGCGCAGACAAGGCCAAGGCCGGAACATTCCCAGACCCGCTGAAGATTGGCGGTGCTGGCCGGACTGTCGCCGACGGATACGTGTGCGCCTGCGGCTTTCAGACGGCGGATGATCTGTCGCACCAGCTCGGGATGTGTGGTGACCGCCTGTTCCGGTACGCGGTCGGTGAGCAGATTAGGCTTGATCAATATCTGCTTGCCGACCCATCCGCGTGTCGTGAGCCATCCCGTCATTCGCAACAACCGGTCGAGCGCATTGGAGAGTTCCGGACCATAGTCGGCGCATTTTACAAAATAAACTTCATTCCTCATGCCGTCAGTGTATCAGACGCTCATCAGAGTTGCCAATGCCACTCGGAAATCGACGAAGACCGTTCTGGTCATTTGCATTCTTCGCGATATGTCGATTGTCGGTGGGGGGGGGCGAAACGATGGGATATCCGTTAAAATGACAGACAGCGCCCAAGCGAGGATAGTCCGAGGGACCTTGGATTGACACGCCTGTGTCGTTTCTGGCATTCTCTCATACGTGAAAGGATGATGGTCGATGGCTATCACGGATTTGTTGGAAAGAAACGCGAAACTTTATCCTAAAGAAATCAGTTTGGTCGAGATCAGTCCGGCGAATCAACCGGATCATGCCATGACTTGGCGAGAGTATAATCTGATCGAGTCAAGTTCAACGGATAAATATCGACGCGAGATGACCTGGAAGGAATTTGATGTAAAGGCGAATCGTTTCGCCAACCTTTTGCTGACGCGCGGTATCCGAAAAGGTGACAAAGTCGCGATTCTGCTCATGAATTGTCTTGAGTGGCTCCCGATTTATTTCGGAATTCTGAAGGTCGGCGCTCTCGCTGTGCCTATGAATTATCGATATGCCTCCGACGAAATCAAATATTGTTTGGAGTTGTCTGAGGCGAATACCCTGATATTCGGTCCGGAGTTTATCGGACGAGTCGAACAGGCGTTTGACCATCTTCACGGCGTGAAAACCTTTTTCTATGTGGGGCAGAATCTTCCGACCTTCGCCGACAGTTATGATACGCTTGTGCATTATTGTTCTTCCACGGCACCGGCGGTCGATCTGCAGAATGACGATGATGCCGCAATTTATTTTTCCTCGGGAACAACCGGTTTTCCAAAGGCGATCCTCCATTCTCACGGTGCCTTGGTCTCGGCCTGCGTGACAGAACAAAAACATCATTCACAATCTCGCCGCGACGTTTTCCTGTGCATCCCGCCGCTATACCATACCGGCGCGAAAATGCACTGGTTCGGTAGCCTGTTGTCTGGCGGTAAGGCTGTCATTCTGCGGGGCGTCAAACCCGAATGGATTTTGCAGGCCGTATCCGAGGAGAAGGCCACTATCGTCTGGCTGCTTGTGCCGTGGGCTCAGGATATTCTCGATGCCATCGAACGGGGGGATATTCGGTTGGAAAATTTCCGACTTGCCCAGTGGCGGCTGATGCATATCGGTGCGCAACCCGTACCTCCTAGCCTGATACGACGTTGGAAGAAGGTTTTTCCGACACATCAATACGACACCAACTACGGGCTG
>CAZTDL010000292.1:0-5947 GCA_964612775.1 uncultured Lentisphaeraceae bacterium | reverse complement strand
TTTCCAAGCCCCGTCCGTCGCGACGCTTCGCACGGTCCCGTCCGCCGCCGTCATCGTCAGGACCGCAACAAAACCGCTGCGGTTGTCAGCCGAATTGAACGCGCGTGTCGCGAGTCCGTGGTAGTAGCCATGGGCGGCAAGCACGTTTTCACCCCTGCGCAGATACGACGTCACGTCGAGGTCGTCATACGGCTGGGCGAAGGGGTAGCTCGGCGCAGGCCCCTGGACCGCGAAAGTGCCGTTCAGATACACTTTCGCATAGTCGTCTGCGGAAAACCGCAGAACGGCCCGTTCGGGAAGCGCAGCAAGAACGAACGCCTTACGAAAATACGTGTGAACATTTTTAAGTGCCGTCGCCTGGGCTTTCGTACCCTGAGCATCGAAAACGCCCAAGACCGGCTGACCTTTAAAACGCGGGGCGCGCAGCCATTGTACCTCCAGAAAAGGCGTCTGCGCCCATGAGACGGAACAGACGCACAATGTGCAGCAGAAAAGCGCGATGCTCATCTTTCTTTTTCCTTTCTTCCCGCCTGTCCGCACGAAAACGGACAGGCGGTTTCCATGGTCCGCTATGGCAGGACCCGCACAAGGCGAAAACCGGTACTGTCACTCGCCGTCGTCGACGCCTGACGCGTCCCGTGCGCTGGAGGAACAACTCGAGCCAGAGGTCCATCGGCTTCCCCCGCGTATGACGCGCTGAACATACGCACTGGACGACAATCCCGCCGGATCGTCGCCGCCCACAACCGAACTGTTGGACCAGTCGAGACAGAACTCATACACGTTCCCGTGCGTGTCGTAGAGTCCCCAAGCGTTAGGCAGATACGACCCCACCAACGCCGTTCCATTCGTGGGTCCGCTGAACGGCCAATCCAACGCATTGTGCCACTGCCACACGCCGTCTTTGTAAACCCAAGACTGACCACCGTTGTACGCGTAACGTCCCAGCACATTGATCTGCTCGTTGGAATTGACATTCGGCGGCGTGCCCAATCCGTCGTTGTAATAGGTCATCGTTCCCGCGCGGCAGGCGTACTCCCACTGCGCCTCGGTCGGCAAATCGAATACCAGTCCGGTCTGCGTCCGCAGTTTTCCCATGAAACTATCCGACGAAACCGTGTACTCCGTTGTCGGCCAATCGATCGCCGACGTGCTGTTCGTCGCGCCCCTGATTTCGTCGTACTTGACCGACTCCACAGGCCGTGTGTTCCGATAGGCTGAGTTTCCAAACGTGCCTTTCCATCCTCCCGTGACCTTGTACCATTGCCATTGGGTCACCTCGAAAACACCGACATAGAAGTCCTTCGTCAATCTCACGGAGGTGTTGCCCTGCATCATATAGGAACCGGCTGTCACGCGCCTGAGCACGAGGTTCGTTGTCATATAGGACATATCGTTCGTCAGGCTGTGCCAGCTGCCGTCCGCCGCCAATCGAGAGTCCCCTGAATAGACATACTGGAACTGTCCCTCCGTTCCCGCGCTTTTCGTCAGGTCCACGATCATATAGATCGGGATGTTGGTGACCACCGCGAGTGCCACGCTGAACTGCGTCAGTGAAGCGTTTGTGTAGTCGCTCTTCATCGGATCCCAGACGATGCGTCGTTTACCGACAGTCACGCCGTAAAGATCGCCGGACAGCGAAGCGTCCGGCAACGTGAGCGCGGTCGAGCCGTTCTGAGCCGTCAGTTGGACATCGACGTGTTGATCCGAGTCGCACGTCAGCACGTAGTCGATGTTCACCTTCCGGCTCCACGGCCAACACTGCCGCACAGAGATGTCGCTGATCGTCGGTTCGATGGCCGAAACGCCCAGCATCCAAAAAAAGGCCCAAACACCTAAGAAAAATCTGTTCGTCGTCGTCATTTTCATGTCTTTACCCTTTTTTCGTACGCGCAATCACACAGAGGTTAGGGCAGAATCCGCACGAGGCGGAAGCCGTTGCTGTCGTTCCCGTTTTTCGGATCGTAACTGCCCCGGGCGGAAGAGGAGCAGCCATCACCCTCCGAATAACGACCGCCGCCTCGATAGATACGGTAATTGTTGGCGGCAGACAGAGGCCCCGTGGGATCGGTTCCGCCCGTTATCGTTCCAGACCAATCGAGACAGTACTCTGCCGTGTTTCCATGCGTGTCGTAGAGCCCCCATTTGTTCGACACATACGAACCGATCTGCGTCGTACCATTCGTAAGCCCGCACTGGAAGTTCGGGTTGACCCAGCTCGTTCCGTTGAACACCCGTCCGCCGTTGTAACAGTACCGTCCCAACGCGTTCATCTGTGCGTTGGTTTTCGCGTTCGACGGCGTTCCCAATCCGTCATTGTAATAGCTCGTTGTTCCCGCACGGCACACGTACTCCCACTGCGCTTCGGTCGGCAGATCGAAGGCCTCTATACCTGTCCGAGTCCGCAACTTCCCCATGAAACTGTTCGTCGTCACGACATGCCCCGTCGTCGGCCAGTTAATCACGGGTGTATCGTTCGTCGCCCCGCGGATAGCGTTATACGCAACCGATTCCACCGGACGCGTGTTCCTATAGTCCGGGGTTGAGAAGGCGCCGTTCCAAACCCCCGTGATCTCGTGCCACTGCCACTGGGTCACCTCAAAGACACCGACGTAGAAGTCCTTTGTCAGTTTCACGGCGGTGCTTCCCTGCATCAGGTACGAACCCGCATAGACGCGCCGGAATACGAGATTCGTCGTCATACAGGTGACATCGTTCGTCAGGCTGTACCAATTGCCGTCCGCCGCCAGCCGGGAGTCGCCCGGATAGATGTACTGGATCTGACCTTTCGTACCCGCGTTTTTTGTCAGGTCCACGATCATGTACACAGGCGACAACGTCGGGGTGAGAGTCACACGGAACTGTGTCAACGTCGCATTTGTGTAGTCGCTTTTTGAGGGATCCCAGACAATCCGTCTCATACCTTGTGCCACACTGTAGAGATAGCCCGACAGAGATTCTTCTGGCAACGCGAGTGACGTCTCGCCCTCATAAGCCGCAAGCGCGACATCGACGCGCTGCGTGTCGTCGCACGTCAGCACGTAGTCAATGCTCACCTTCCCGTTCCACGGCCAGCGCTGCCGCACAACCACATCGCTGACTTTCGGCGCACCGGCCAGGGCACCCCATGCCGCACAACCGAACCAACATCCCAACACAACTGCGATTCCCGGTGTTCTCATGGTTACACACTCCTCAATTCAAACCCCGATAACTACCGTACACCTACCCAAGTCCCGTCGTTCGGACGGAACAGCGTCGCCGTCAACAATCCGTCTGTCCCAGGAAACGACAGCAATAAGCTGCATTCGCCATAACCCCAACCGTTGTTTTTGATTTTCAAACCATAGTATCCCGCGACCTCAGCGAATGCGTTGGTCCGCGACTGGCCACCGTTATCGATGACCAACTGCGCGGAAAGCGCGTTCGTCGCCGCCGCCTCCGGCCAAGCCGCGTCGTAGGGGTTCACCACATTTCCGCGAATCTTTGACCACGTTTCGCTTTCCGTCGCGGATTTCACTTCGACCGCGCCGAACGCACCGGTGACAATCGCCACCTGCGACGTCAGAGCACCGGCAACGACCTCGCCGTTTCCATAAAACGTCAGCACCAGGTCGTACACATCTTCCGACAACGGCACCGGTGACGCTGAAACCCGCCACAGATAATTCGACGTCACTTCCGTAAAGTTGGTGGTCCAGGCACTGTTCATTCCCAGGATGCCCATTTCCGCATGAACCACATTCGTTGCCCAGTCCCATTGCAAAGAGACCTCATTCGTGAAAACAGTTGACCAGTGCGGACTTTTCGCATCGCTGTCGACGAGAATCGGGTCCGTGAACGCCCGGGCCGTTCCGATTCCGACTATCGAGGCAACCGCCCAAGCGGCTGCAATCCTCATTCCTTTTCTCATTTCCCCTCCTGTTCAGGCAAACACCCGCCTGCCTTTTCATGCGCGAAAACTTTATTTCCACATATGAACTTCATTTCCATTGATAAAAAATGTTGTCACAAAGCGGAGGACCGACGCAAGAAAAAAAGACAAAAAAAGGGGTCGGCGCATTGCCTCACAATTCATGACAACGAAATAAAAATGGTTCGGGGAGCGCGACTTTCAGGTTGCCTCAAATGAAACGACACCGAAAACGGGGTGATGGAGATGTCGAAGGAAGAGAAGGCGGTATATCCGGATGTCATGCGAAGGCGGCGGCTCCGGGGCGCGGACGGCGCCGCCGGTCGAGCCTCGGGGAACACCGGCGGGAGATTCCTCTGAAAGTGGACGTTTGGCCGGAGGCCTACCCGAAGGAGCCGGGCCATGTCGAGGTCGACTCGGTCGCCCACTGCGGCGGTTCGACGGCGGGGAGTTTCGTCTGGACGGTGACGATGACGGATGTGGCGACACACCGGACAGAGCTCCGGGCCGTGTGGAACAAGGGCACGGCGGATGTTGGAGTCGCCTCTCGTCGGCGAAGAAAACAAGGCGAAGGTACGCGCCCTGATCGAGCAGAACGACATCATGGACCTTCGGGAACGGATGGACGCCGACCTGAGGTTCTTGGCTCGCAAATTGTCGGCCGCCCCCTCGGGGGCAACTTCGGAAGGCTCGGATCCCCGGCTTCCTCCGTCAAAAGCGAGGGGGCGGGCTGCCGCTTCATTTATCAGGCGTCAAACGAAAACGACACCGAATTTCGGTGTCGTTTTCATTTGACGCAACGGGGGTCTCGGTCCCCGCAAAAAGAAATGGCGGGGCTTGCGTAAAAATGGCTATACTAAAGAACATATGACCGAAAAAGCACTGATTATCATACCGACGTATGACGAACGGGAAAATGTCGCGGCCATGGCCGATGCGGTCCTGAACCAGGTGCCGCACGTCAATATTCTTTTTGTGGACGACAACTCGCCGGACGGCACGGGGAGCCTTCTCGACGAGATCGCAGCCCGCGAACCGCGCGTATTCGTGTTGCACCGCGCGGGCAAGGAAGGTTTGGGGCGTGCCTACATCGCGGGCTTCAAGTGGGCGCTGGCGCGCGATTACGAACTGATTTGCGAGATGGATTGCGATTTTTCGCATGCCCCTTCCGCACTGCCAAGCCTCTTCCTGGCGGCGCACGAAGGCGCTGACTTGGTTTTGGGGTCACGTTACATCGGCGGCATTCGCGTCATGAACTGGCCCATGAGTCGCCTGCTGCTCTCGACGGGGGCAGCTCAGTACGTCAAGCTGATCACCGGCATGCCGGTCAACGACCCCACCGGCGGCTTCAAATGTTTCCGGCGAGCCGTGTTGCAGACGATCGACCTCGACCGAATCACCTCCAGCGGATATTCGTTTCAGATCGAAATGACGCATACGGCATGGATGAAAGGCTTCACGGTCAAAGAAATCCCGATCGTGTTTGAAGACCGCCGCGCGGGATATTCCAAGATGCGGGCCAATATCGCCTATGAGGCGATCATGATGGTATTGAGGCTCTGGGGACGCTGCGGTTTCCGACGGACGCCGAACAAGGAGAGACAGGCGTGAGCATCGCCGCACAGACAATGCTATGGATCAAAGCATTACGGCCCGCGCAATGGCTCAAGAACGGTGTTGTGCCCGCCGCTTATTTTTTTGCGCGCTGGGACCCGAGCCAAAGCGATCACGTTCAAGGCATTCTGCCCTTCCTCTCCGTAACGGTTGCGGTGGCCTGCTTTTGCGGCGTGTCGAGCGGCATCTATCTGATCAACGACATCCACGACACCGAGGCCGACCGGGCGCATCCGGTCAAATGCAGCCGACCGCTCGCCGCCGGAAAAATCAGCGGGGCCGCAGCTATGGCCGTTGCCGCAAGTCTCCTTCTGGCAGGGATGACCGGCTCGCTGATCTTGCCTCCTTCCTTCACAGGCGTGCTGGGCGGCTATTTCCTGATGCAGCTCTGTTATACCTTCGCGCTCAAGCGCATTCCCT
>CAZTDL010000291.1:0-5949 GCA_964612775.1 uncultured Lentisphaeraceae bacterium | reverse complement strand
CGCCTGCGGCGAGGAAGAGCGGTCCGATCATGAGCTCTGTCCCCGCGACGTGTTCACCGGCGAATTGTCCCACGTAGCTCTTCAGCCCGAGCCACGCCTTTTCGGGGACGGGCTCGCGTTCGTATTCTGAATCGGGGGCGGTTTCTGTTTCTGCCATGGCGCTCTCCGGGCACGTTATTCCTGCGGGTTGGTGATTTTAAAGGTCCAGGCGAACTCGCAGGGCATGTTGCCGGGATTGATGGCGGGCGGCTGGAGGGTGAGCTTGCCTTCCGCGCAGGTGAAGGTGACGGGCTGAGGTGCGCCCAGCAGCGTGACGCCGTTGGCCTTGCTCAGATGGTCGATCACCAGCGGAGTCTGCGGCCAGCGCGTGCAGATCACGTAGAGCGCGTCGGGTTTCTTTGAAAAGTAGATTTTGGTTTCGCGCATGTTTTTGGGCCGGTGGCGCCACGCGGTGGTGGCGTAAATCGCTTCGCCGTTCACCTCAAGCCATTTGCCCATATCGAGCAGGCGCTCTTGCATGATGACGGGAATCAGCCCGTCGGCTTGGGGACCGATGTTGAGCAGCAGGTTGCCGCCCCGGCTGACTTTCTCAACGAGGGTTTCGACGCACTGGGCGGAGGTCATGTAGTCGGCCGTGTTTTCGAAACGGTTGAAACCGAACGAGCCTCCGATGCCGCGGCACTCTTCCCACGGATGGACAAATTGGGTGTCGAGGGCGCTGCCGCTGTGGACAAGATCGTATTCGGTGGTGTAGTGCCCGCCGTGCAGGCCGCGGGTTTTTTTGCCCCAGCGGTCATTGGTGACCACCGTGTCTTTGACGGGCGACTCGTTGTAGAGCCAGGCAAGAAAATCCACGCTGCGCAACTCTTGATCGGAGTAGTCCCATTCGCCGTCGGTCCAGACGATGTCGGGCGCGTAGCGCGTGACTAATTCTTTCATCTGCGGCATGTTCATTTCGTCGACCCATCGGCCGATGGTTTCTTTCGCGTAGAGCGGGTTGCCCCATTCGAGCAGAGAATAGTAGAATCCCATGTGCAATCCGGTTTTTTTGACCGCTTCCGTCAGATCGCCCGCGAGGTCGCGGTGAGAACCGAGAAACTGGGTGTTCCAGCGGGGGCTGTAGGCGCTTGGCCAGAGCGCGAATCCGTCGTGGTGCTTGGAGGTGAGAACCACATATTTCGCTCCCGACTTCTTGAAGAGATTTGCCCACTGGTCGGGATTAAAGTGTTCGGCGCGAAACTGTTTGGCAAAATCGGCGTATGTGGTGTTTACCCCATATGTTCGTGCGTGGAAATTGGTGAAAGCCGCGTTTTTGGTGCGGAGGCGGTTGTCGTAATGCTCTGAATATTTGGCATAGACGTTGGCCGCATCGGTCGGCGCGTAGGCGGGCACGGCATAGATTCCCCAGTGGATAAAAATGCCGAACTTAGCGTCCTGCCACCATTGAGGGACGGGACGTTTGTCGAGCGACTCCCAATCGGCCTGATAGGCGTTCTGCGCGTGAAGCGTGCGGACGCAGATGAACAGGATGAGGATGAGACAGCGTTTCATGCGTGACTCCTTTTGGCAGGGTTGAGGGATGACGTTAGACGGTCTGTGACATTGCGTTCATGGGTGCGGCTAGGAGAAAAGGGCCTCATGCACTTTATCGATAAGGGATTCTCGCGTGAAGGGCTTTTGAAGAAAGTGGATGTTCGTGTCCATCAGACCGTGAGTCGCAATGATGTCGGCGGTGTATCCGGACATAAAAAGGCGCTTGAGCGCGGGACGCTCATGGATGATTTGTTCCCATAAATCGAGGCCGCTCATGTCGGGCATGATCACGTCGGTGATAAGCAGCTGGATGTCGCCGTTATAGGCTCTTGCAAGTTTTAACGCCTCTTTCGGTCCGCTTGCCGAGATCACCGTATAACCGATTGATTTGAGGATTGACTCGGTGAGGGTCATGACGTCGGGCTCGTCTTCGGCCAACAGGATGGTCGTTGTCGCCGGCAGGGAAGCGGGGGGGGGCGGCACGCGGTCGCCGGGCAAAGGCTTGAGCGGTATGCCGGTCGCGGCGGCGCGGGAGGGCAGGTGACGTGGCAGGTGAATTTGGAAGCAGGTTCCTTTTCCCGGCTGACTGTGAACGCGGATAAAACCAGTGTTCTGTTTGACGATGCCGTAGACGGAAGAGAGGCCCAGCCCCGTGCCGATTCCGTGCGGCTTGGTTGAAAAGAAGGGCTCGAAGATCTGCTTTTGGATGGACTCGTCCATGCCGCAGCCGGTGTCTCGGACGGAAAACATAACGTAGTCGCATGCGGGCACAACGGCCTTTTCGCCCTCGCCCGCTTTGGCGTGATTGACGTTGCAGGTCGAGATGACGATTTTGCCCTCTCCTGCGATGGCGTCACGTGCGTTGGCGGTCAGGTTGATCAGCGTCTGCTCAATCTGGCCGGGGTCGATCAGCACGGGCCAGAGGTCTGGGTCCGGTTCCCACTCGAGGACGACTTTTTCGCCGATTAAACGTTGCAGCACATCCTGCATGTCGCCAATCATGTGGTTCAGGTCGATGCTTTGAGGCCGGATAACCTGCTTGCAGGCGAACCCCAGCAACTGTTTGACGAGATCGGCGGAGCGTTTGCCCGACTTGAGAATCGAGGTGAAGACGGTGTGCAGGGGGGATTCCGGATCGAGCTGGGCCTTCGCCATTTCCGCATTGCCGATGATGACCGCGAGCATGTTGTTGAAGTCATGCGCCACGCTGCCCGCAAGGCGCCCGATGGCTTCGATTTTTTGCGCTTGATAGAGTTGCTCTTGGAGTTTGGCCTGTTCCGCCGCGGCTTGTTTACGTTCGGTGATATCGTGGATGAAACCTTCAAGCATATTGACCGAGCCGTCTGGATTCAGAATGGCGCATCCCCGTTCCCAAACCCATTTTTCGGTGCTGTCCGCTGTCGTGATACGGTATTCGAGCGTGAACGTTTTGTGATTCTTGACATCTGCGGTGATGGTGTCCCAGACGTATTGTCGGTCGTCCGGGTGAATCAGGTCGAAGTACGTGATTCGTCCGGTGCCGAGTAAGTCTGAGGGATTGTGTCCGGTCAGCGCGAAACAGCCCTGCGAGATGAATTCCATGGACCAGTAAGAATCCAGTCGGCAGCGATAGGCCATGCCGGGCAGATTGTCCATCAGGGTCGTTAAGCGTCTTTCGCTTTCGATCAAGGCTTTATGGGCGTTGTGTTCAGCGGTTTTATCTCTGAAAACCAGCACGCCTCCGATCAGGCGGCCTTGGCCGTCTTTGACCGGCGCGCCGCAGTCGGTGATCGGATATTCTTTGCCGTCCCTCGCAACGAGAAGCGTATTGCCCGCCAACCCGATGACGGAACCTTCGCGCAATACGCGCCAAATGGGGTTTTGGACCGGTTGACGCGTTTCTTCGTTGATGATGTGGAAGACTTCGTCGATCGGGTGTCCGAACGCTTCCTTTTCGGACCAGCCTGTCAGGTTCGAAGCGACGGGGTTCATCTGTAGGATGTTGCCGCAGTCGTCTGCCGTGATGACCGCATCGCCTATGCTGTAAAGGATGATCCGGTATTTTTCATTGGCGGTGCGTTGTTCCTGTTCGGCTTTGTATAGATCGCGATAGAGCGACGCTTGGCGGTTGCGGAGGCCGAAGGCGGTGGCAACGGCTGCCAACAGGAGCCCCAGCAGGACGAAACCGAAAATCACGAGGGCGCGTCGCCGAATGTCGCTGATGATCTCGCTATTGTCGATTTTTGTGACAAGGAACCACTCGGAATCGGGTATCGGCTGGATGTTGGCCAAGACATTCACGTTTCTGTAATCGGGGGCTCGCACAATGCCGCGTTTTCCTTCGACGGCCTGAACGCAGGGCCAGTTCTTGTTCTTGAGCGGGAACCTCAACTGCTTGGCCTTGCCGTCTGCCTGAATCAACGTGTTCATGAAGACAACGTGGTCTTCTTCCTTTCGGACAAGAAGCGTTTCCGCACTTGTATTGGGTTCGGGCCATGCCTGAATCAAGGGATAGAGAAAGCCTGAAGCGCCACACCGTAAGACAAAGGCGGCCACGGTCTTTTTGTCGGTGTTTTTAATGGGTGATACGACATCGATATAGACTTTGCCGTTCGAATGGCGGTAGAAATCGGAAAGGATTGGCTTGTTCTCCGTCATCGCGCTCCGGATGGCGCATCGTGACGCCTCGGACAACGGCTCGGGGGTGTCTCTCGCGGAGGACAGAATGTCAAAGCCGGGGGAAACTAAGAGGGTGTCGTCGTAAAAGTCCGCCTTGCGGTTCAGGTTCAGCATGATACGCAAATCCGCACGGTCGGCGTTTTCGATCGCGCGTGTGAGCGTGGGGCCTTGGGCAAAGCGCGCGACGTCGGAAAGCCGTTCTTTGCGCCATTCGGCGATCTGGCTGGCTTTGAGTGTGCCGATAACCGTGAGTTCTTGTGACCGGTCCTCGAGCAGTTGGTCCTCGACGGCCCGATATTGGAAATAGCCTTGGCCGATGATCAGCAGGGCCGCAAGGAAAAAGGCCGCGAACCAAAGTTTTCGTTTTGCGTGTGAGTACTGTGGATTATCGCTCATGTGACTCACCCCCAAACGGTTTTCGTAACATGATGATTGACAACCAACGTCAATAACCACATTTCGTTTAAGAGTATGAAGAATATATTTCTCGTGTCAACAGAGTTGTGCGCTTTCAGGAGATTATTCTGAGAAGAACAGCGAATCTCGCGGTTCCCGCCGGACGGGCATCGCTAAAAAATGTATGTGCGTCAGCCTTTTTTGTCTCCGGTGGCGGGAGCGAGAAAATCGAAACGATGCCGGCCGCAGCAGGGGCATGAAGGATCGCGATGAAGAATTGTGGCGCGCACGGAAGGCTCCCAGACATTGAAAAGAGTCAGTCTTCCGGGACGAAGGGTGCGGTTGAGAAGCCGCAGCGCCTGCGCGACCTGCAGCGAGACCGCCAGCGTCACTGTGGGGGGCAGGATGCCGTTTGAGGCGCAGGTGGCGGCTTCGCCCTCGGCGGGCGGTTCCGGATAGAGACATCGCAGGCACGGTCCCTTTTGAGGCAGAATCGGCAGGAGCATTCCGCCCGTTCCGGCGACGCCGGTATAGATCCATGGGATGTTTTCTCGGAGACAGAAATCATTGATGAGATAGCGCGTTGCCGTCTGATCCGTGGCGTCGAGGATCAGATCGGCCCCCGCGGCGAAATCGGTGATGTTGTCGCGCGTGATCCGTTCGGGCCGGGCGCGGATCGAGACCCCGCTGTTGAACGTGGCGAGGCGGGCGGCTGCGGCCGTGACCTTAGGCGTGCCCGCCGTGGCCTCCTCTTCCGTGAAAAGCAACTGGCGGTGAAGATTGCCGAGCGTCACGATATCGGGATCCGCGATCCGCAGCGTGCCGACACCCATGCGCGTCAGCAGTTCGGCTTGCAGGCAGCCGAGGCCGCCGCATCCGATGATGGCGACGGTCGCGGCGGAGAGGACCGCTTGGCCTTCAACCCCGAACTCTTTAACCGCGGTCTGTTTGGCGTAACGCATAGGCCGTATCGTATAGGAAGCCGGCTTCAGGCGCAAGACGCCAAGAAGACGGAATGATTTAAGCCTCCGGTAAGGAGGGGGCGGAAGCGTGCGCGAGTCCTTTTCGATGGTGGACAAGCCTGCGCGCATATGGGATACTGAGCCATAATGTTTAGTTTCGACAGCGGCCAGTTCCTTAAGTAAAAGGTTGGGGCAAAGCCGATATGGCTGTGCGGAGGTTTGAGATGCTGAATCTGTCGGGGTGTTTAATTGTTTAATAAGGAACGCGAAGGGGCATGCGGAATACGGATCGGCCATAGAGCCGGGCGGCCGCGGACCCACTGTCGGTGCAGGGGGCTGGTTCCGGGGCTTTTGGGGTTTTCTGCTGATGTTCTGGCGCGGGGCGGTTTCGGCGGCGATG
>CAZTDL010000290.1:0-5952 GCA_964612775.1 uncultured Lentisphaeraceae bacterium | reverse complement strand
GGCCGTTGAGGCGGTCAAAGGGGAGGAGTGGAGGTCGTTCGCCGACAGGAGGGGCGATTACGGACGCGACTTGGCGCTCTATGTGGCGCGGATGAACTGCGGGCTTTCGATCCCGGAACGGGCCGCCCTTGCGGGCACGGAGCCGACCGCCGCGTCCAAGGCGATTCAGCGCATGAGAAAGCGCCTGTCCGGCGACCGGAAACTGAAATCGGGCCTTCGGAGAGTTTCGGACGAAATAGGCGTGCAAGGGAAATGAAACAGCTCGATGTCGCGATACGCCCCCAGTCCTCTTACAACAAGCTTTGATTTCACGGAATTGGTAAGCATGTAAGGAGATGAAGATATGAAACTTTCAAGACTGCTGTTGTGTGCCGCTGCCTGCACGACGCTTTTCGCCGTACATGCGGAGCTGCCGAATTGGACGGTAACGTGGACGAATGAAGCCCAGACGGCCGGTACGGCCACGAACGACCAGAACGGTCTGGTCCTGCGAGTCTTCCGCACCACGGCGCATAATGGTTTCGGACTCGGGGTCGGCATCTCCGGGCAGTCCGTGTTCGGCGCAGGTGTCGTCGCGGCGGACGGGCCCGCCTATCTGGACATGCGCGGCACGATTACAGGATCCGATCCGCGTGTCGACCCCGCCACGAACGCGGTGTGGAAATTCTCGCACCTCAGCTCTTATTGTTTCCGTCCGAACGACGGGCCAAACGCAACAAACAACACTCTTCCCCGCTGCGTACATGACCGGTCTGCACACGCCTGGCACGCTCGCGTCGGACGGCTGGCGGGACGTGTTTCACATCGATGGTGGACCTAATCCGTATCGCATGAAGGAGCTCATTGTCGATGAACCTGATTTCACCGGAAACATCGGCGGGTGGGGCCTGAACGGCTTAGGTAATCAGATGACGAATCTCGTCTATCGCGTACCCAAGGCGACGACGCTGATCGATCCCGCCTCGCATGCGGCAAACGGTTGGGTGACGGATGTGGGCAGGAAGTGGGACTTCTCCAGCATCACGAAAGTCGGAAATGCCACCGCCACGGCAACGGTGTCATGGGGTCCGTTCTCGTACGGTTTCAGCGGCATGACCGGCATCCTGCGTCTGCCTTCGCTCGTGCATATCGCGGCGGGACCGACGGACAATGGCGCGGCTTTCCGCGGGTGCAACATCGGCGAGGTGGAGCTCGGTCTCACGGGTAACCCCACGCGGTTCGCCACGTACTCGTTCAAGGACTGCGGCAAACTGGCGAACATCGTGATCGGCGCTTCGCCAGCGGGGCAGACGCTGACCATCTGCACGAACGCCTTCCTCTGCGCGGCGATCAAGACGGTCTATTTCGACGGTGAAAAACCGACCTTCGACGGCGCGGAATCGGCCGTCGCGTTCGGCACGGGCTCGACGCCTGAAGGTCAGATCACGTTCTACGTGAGGGATACGCCGTCTTGGGCGGCCGTTCTCGCCGAGGCCGATGCGAACGGCGGTTTCGTGTCCGGCACGACATTCCGTACGGCGAACCGCCAGAAGGTGGCGCGTTACTCCGGGTTCCGCAAGGTCGCCGTGGAACTTCAGGATCCGCGTTTCGCCCCACGGTACTTCGAAACGGTGACGCTAACGGCCTCGGATGGCCGCGAAGGCGACCACCATTACGGTGAAATCACGTTGGCGGCGACGTGTTCGGAACCGGATGATGCCGCCACGGATCCGCGTCGCGCGAAGTTCCTGCGGTGGGATGGCGTTCCCGTCGAACTCGAGCGCGTCAATCCGCTCACGTACACGCCCGTCAAAGACGGTACCGTGCGGGCGGTTTTCGCGCACGACTGGCTGATGAGCGACGACGTAGAGCCCAGCCGCGTGATGGAAAACGGCTTCTGGCGTCTCAGTTGCTGGAAGCGTACGGATGGTGTCCGCTGGGTCGGGCTGGGGAAGGCGTACAATGTGATCGGCAAAGGGGCTATGTGGCCCGCACCGGAACGGCGTATGGGTGGAGGCGACCTCAATCTGAACGGTGACATCTGGGACTCACTGGGGAACAAGTGGACGCTGGCGTCGGTCGCCGGCATGGCCATCTGGCCGAAGGCGGATGGCATAACCTTCCCGACGACACCGGAGCTGCAGGCGAGCGGGGATCTCAATCTGATGCCGACTCGTCTGACCCTGCCGGAGACCCTGAAGTGGTGGCCCGGCGAGATCCAGAACTACGATTCCTAGGACAACGTCGCCGGCTATCCGCATTGGCCGATCGAGGAAGTGATCGCCATCTGCCCCGAGGCTACGGGAACGATCATCCCGTTCACGGTCGGCGGTTGCTGCTATCTGAAACGCCTCGTCATCCGTGCCCCCAAGGTCACGGGATTTGGCAACGGCAGTCAATGGGGTTTCGCCTGGACAGGCTCCGGGATGAGCAGTTCCAATTTCGACGATTGGGATCTCAGCGGGGTCACGAACGTGTCGGATAATGCGTTCCACGGGGCGACCGATTATCTGATCCCCGGCACGCTCCGCCTGCAGAACGTGATGACGGTTGGCACGAATGCGTTTAGCCGACTCACCAAGGTGACGGGCCTGGTGCTGGGCACGAACGGCCTTTCGCTCACCTCAATCGGCGACACGGCCTTCAAGAGGACAACGTCCCTCAAGGCGCTGACCTTGGGTACGCGCCGCCTGACGCTGGGTTCCATGTTGGGTGCGGCGTCCGTCTTCACGGGAGTGTCTGCGCTTACGGAAGTCCATTTCCCAGGGCCCGTACTCTCCGCCGAGCAGGTGGATGCGATCCTCCAGGCGGTGCCGGAGCAGTCCGGCGCCAAGCAGACGACGATCTACGCGTCGCCGATGAACTTCTGGGGACGGCTGGCCGCCGGACTCACCGATGAGGAATCGGCCGTGAAGCCGTCCAACTGCTTCGGTGTCTACCGGGCCGGTGCGCGCAAGGCGTGGCTCGTCGTCGAACGTTCGCCTTTCGAGCCGAAGGGGACGATAGTGCTTGTGCGTTAAGAATGGCTGTGGTGCGACCAGGACTCCCCGCTTCAGCGTTAAGCGTTCTTTATTGCCCTTCGCTTGAAATCCCTGCCGCCCTGTGCCACAATGCCCTTGTTTTCATACGAGGGTTCGATTTTTTCCAGCCGGTGCCCGTGTCGCACGGACCGCCGGCTGGCGGGGGACTTAAAAAAATGCGCAAAGGAATCAAAGAGATGAAACAGCCCGTATTTGCAATTTTCCTTGCTGCCGTGTTCGCGGTCGCGGCGGCGTTCGGAGGGGTTCTCGACAACGCGTGGATCCAGGGCCGGACGGACAAGAATCCGCTCGCATACAAGCCCGGCGAGGAGATGGTGTTCACGCTCACGCCGCAGGGAGTGGAAGGGACGCTTCCGGAGGGCGAGTACTTCCTCGAGTGGAAGCGCGGCGGGGACGACGGAATCATGGAAAACGGAAAAGTGCCGTTCACCGTGGCTCCGTTCGTCTACAGGACCAAGCTGGACAAAGCGGGCTTCGTGCGCCTTGAGGCGTATGTCGTCGCCAAGAACGGGCAGCGTTTTCAGAAGACGTTCACCGGCGACGCCACGACGCCTGAGGGCAAAAAGGCGATGAACGCCTTCGAGAGGCAGAAGAAGACCGTCTTCTTCGACGGTGGCGCCGGCGTCGACATCGACACGCTCGCGACTCACCTGGAGCCGAAGGACTTCGATGCTTTCTGGGCGAAGCAGTACAAGCGTCTCGACCGAGTGCCGATCAAGGCGGACCTCGTCGAGATAAAGTGTCAGAATCCGCAGGCGCGGCTCTATGCGATCCGGATCGACTGCGCGGGGCTTCGTCCGGCAACCGGCCACCTCTCGGTTCCGAAGGCGGTCGACGAGGGCAAAACCTTCCCGGCGCGTCTCGAGACCCACGGTTACAGCGGCGACCGCTGCACGCATGCGACGCCCGCTTCCGCCCGGGATAACGAAATCGTCCTCAACATCAACGCCCACGGCCTCAAGCTCGTCGAGTTCGGGGCGACCGAGGCGGACGCCAAGGCGCTCCGGTGGGAGACACGTTCGCACGATCGCTCCTACGCGTTCGATCCCAAGCAGAACGAGGATCCCGAGACCGCCTGCTTCAACGGCATGGTGCTCCGCGTCAAGCGCGGCCTGCAGTACCTGAAGACGGTGAAAGGCTGGAACGGCAAGGACCTGATCGCGTCCGGCGGCAGCCAGGGCGGTCTCCAGACCATCTGGGCGGCGGGTTGCGGCGAGGGCGTGACCAGCGCCGAGAGCGGCATCACCTGGTGTTGCGACATGTACACGAGCGGCAAGCTCCGTCTCGATCCGGCGCAGAAGCTCGCGAGCGACGGCTGGTACATTCCCTGGGTGGATGCTCTCGGCTATTATGACGCGGCGAATTTCGCGAAGCGCATTCCGAAGACCTGCTTCACCTTCATCACCCGCGCCGGTCTCGGCGACTACTGCTGTCCGCCGACGGGGATCGTGAAGATGTGGAACAACATGACGTGCCCCAAGAAAATACTCTGGGTGCAGGTCTCGGAGCACGGCTACGTTCCGCCGGCGTACGAAGACCGCGACTTTGCCCGCGAGCGGGCTGAATAGGGGTCGACAGTAGCGCGGCGCGCGGAAAGAGATGCGGTTGACCGTCGTGCCGGGGCGACTCGCACTGGCAGGAGAGGATCGACATCAATGCCGGAATTCTCGAAAACCGTTTCGTTCTGGCGGGGATCGCTGCCGCACTGGGAGAGGTGGCCGACGGTCGGTGTTTTGTGACGCTGCGGCAGGCGCGGAGTCTGCCGCAGGCGGTTGAGGAGGCGTTGCGGGCACAATGGGACGGCGTTTCCGAGAAGGATTGTCTGGCGCGGTCGAGAGTCTATTTCCAGCGGCTGGAGGCGTGGCTGGACCGGTGCCGCGCGGGGGACGGCACCTTGGTGGTCCCGACGGTTGCACAACAGATCGAAACGACGATTCTGACGCATGAAGAAATCGGGCATTGGCAGATGCTGTACCATGCGGTGATGCCGAATCACCTGCTTTTGTTTTTCAGGTGCTGGACGCTGAGACTGAAAGACATGATGGAACGGTTTAAACGCGCGACGACCCGTTTCGTGAATCAAAAGCTTCGTCCGCCGATGAACCCGCTGTGGCAGAACGAGTGGTTTGATCACTGGTCGCGTTCGCCGCAGGAGGATGATTGGATCGTGTCGTACATCCGAAATAATCCGGTGAGGGCCGGGGTGGTGAGCGATCCGAAGGCGTGGGCGTGGATGCGGGACCGTCCGTAGTACCGGGGCGACCCCGCACCGGCAGGGCAGGATTGCACAGAGAGGTGCGGCGCGGGGTCACGGACCGGGACTGCGCCGGAATTCAGATTTTCGCGCGGATTCCCTTGCTTTCTTTTAAGATCAGGTGTATAATTATTTATAACAATTTGCGATAGAGTTTTTGTGTTGGTTCGCCGGAATTTCTGCAAAGGAGTGCGTATGGACATGCTAAGACACGATGGAATAAGAAGCGTCGGGTTGTCGATGGCTTTCTTAGCCGCGAAGCTAACGCTCGCAGCGGATTATACGTGGCTGGGAACCGCAAACGGAAACTGGAACGAGACGAACGCGAACTGGAGCGGCGCCGGAACCGTGTGGACCAACGACGCGGCGAACAACGCGACTTTCGGCGCGGCCAGCACGAAGAGCATCGTGGCTGAAGCGGTCACGCTTAACAACATGGCCTTCACCGCGGATGGCTACACGGTCAGTGACGGACCGCTCCTGATGTACGGATCACCGACGGTCGGCGCGGGGTTGACCGCGACGTTGACCGCGCCTGTCACGAATGTCGGTGTCTGGACCATGGGTGGCGCGGGCACGCTGGAGCATCTGTCCCAGGCGGTGCTCGAAGGCGGCGCCTCGGCCGTGCTGGCCGCCAGCATCTTCCACTTCGGCACCCACACCATCGCCGAGGCCCAC
>CAZTDL010000289.1:0-5963 GCA_964612775.1 uncultured Lentisphaeraceae bacterium | reverse complement strand
CGCGGCTGGAGGGCGCGCGCGGTGTGTCGAAGGAGGTGTGGACCACCGAGCCGGCGATTCAGTTCTACTGCGGAAACTTCCTGACGGATCAGGTGCCGAGCAAGAAACCGGGCAAGCACCTCTGCTATCGCGGAGGCCTCGCCCTTGAGACGCAACATTCGCCAGACTCGCCGAATCAGCCCGGATTTCCGTCGACGATTCTGCGCCCAGGTGCGGTATATAAGACGGTGACAGAGTATCGGTTTGGCGTTAAGTGACAGGTGTGTGACGATTCAGTTCGGGATGCGATGGGGCCATCGCGTTCCGGCTCAAAGCGGTAAAACAGGAAGACTAAGGAATACATCATGGGCTTCGTTGACATTGCGGTTTTTGTCGTGTTTGTGGCGTCGGTCATCGGCATCGGTTTGTGGAAAAGCAAGAGCGCCCACAGTGAAGAGGGCAGCGCGGCCGATTATTTTTTGGCCGGACGCGGGTTGACGTGGTGGCTGATCGGTGTCTCGCTAATCGCCGCGAATATTTCGGCGGAGCAGTTCGTGGGCATGTCGGGTCAGGCGGCTTCTTACCTCGGCATCGCGATCGCCAGTTATGAGTGGATGGCGGCGGTGACGCTGGTGTTTGTGGGTTTTGCTTTTTTGCCGTATTTCCTGAAGACCGGGATCTATACGATTCCCGGTTTTCTGGAGCACCGGTACAATAAGACGGCGCGTTCGATCATGGCCGTGTTTATGATGGTCATTCTGGTTGGCGTGTCGCTGTGCGGCGTGATTTACGCCGGCGCATTGCCGATGCGCGACTTGTTGGCTCATGGCGCGGGCATTCATCTTTCGTTGGGTCTGTGCTGTTGGATCATGGGATTGCTTGCCGCGGGTTATGTGGCGGCCGGCGGTTTGAAGGCATGCGCTTGGGCCGATCTGATCCAAGGCACGGCTCTGATCGTGGGCGGTGCATTGATTACGGCGTTCGCATTTCAGGCGTTGGGCGTGGCGGATGTGACGACATTGACGTGCGGCGTGGGCGCGGTGACCGCGCCGGATGCCGCAGCTCCTGTGCTGACATCGGAAATGGGGGCCTTGCAGCGTTTCTTCACGCTGAATGCTGACAAGATGCACATGTTCCTGCCGAAAACGGATACCATCATTCCCTGGACGGCGCTTTGCCTTGGACTTTGGATCCCGAATCTTTATTATTGGGGATTGAATCAGTATATTACGCAGCGCACTTTAGGGTCTTCTTCTTTGGCGGCGGGACAGAAAGGCATCGTTTTTGCGGCTGCGCTCAAGTTGATCATCCCTTTCATCATCGTTTTTCCCGGCATTATCGCGTTCAACCTGTTTAACAAGGATATGGCCGACAGTGCGGCGATGGATTATGTGACGGCTCATGAGGCGGGGGTGAACAAGGATTTGGGATATACGGTGCTCGCGCCGTCCGAGGCGTGGCAGCTTGCTAACGCCGCAAAAATGCCGCTGGTAGAGCAGTACAATGCGGAGATCAAAGCCAAGGCCGTTACGGCTCAAAAGACCACCGCCATCGCCTACAAGAGCGATACCGCGCTGGGCCTCCTGATCGCGAAGCTGTGCATGGGCAAAAAAGGGCTTTTCGGGTTTATCATTGCGGCCTTGCTCGGGGCTATCGTCTCGTCGTTGGCGGCGGTCCTGAATGCCTCCTCCACGATTTTCTCGATCGATATCTACCACGCCTACATCAACAAGAAGGCGACTCAGAAAGAGCTGGTCAGTGTCGGGAGAATATGCGTGGGCGTGTTTGTCGTGATCGGTTGCGTTGTGGCTCCGATGTTGGATGATCCGAAATTCGGCGGTATCTTCACGTATATTCAGGAGTTTCAGGGCTATGTTTCTCCCGGTGTGCTGGCGGTCTTCCTCTTTGGACTTTTAAATCGCCGTGCGTCAGGCATGACAGGCGTGGTTGGACTGCTTTTGAATCCGGTGTTGTATTTCCTGTTTAAGCAATTTGTGCCGCAACTTGATTTCCTGAACCGCATGGCCGTGTGTATGGTTATCGTGCTGGCGGTGATGACGGTGCTCGGGCTGGTCGTCAAGCTGCCTCAGCCGGTGCAGTTCCACTCCAATACGCATCTGAACCTTGAGTCGTCGAAAGGCGCGAAGTGGTGCGGTCTCGCGGTGGTAATCGCTGCGGCACTTCTGTACATCATCTTCCGGTAATGGCTGAGAAGCGGTTTTGTCTGGCGGCGCGGAGGAACAACCGCGCCGCCGTCATTTATAAACGAGGTGTCATATGGCGGATGGATGCAAAGTGGCGGAGCGTGTGCGGACCTATCGTGAACGCTTGCAGATGACGGTCGAAACCTTGGCGGAGAAGTCGGGCGTGAGTGCGGGCGTGATTGCTGCTATCGAGGGCGGGGAAGTCTATCCCGCATTGGGCGTTTTGGTGAAACTTTCTCGTGCGTTGGGTCAGCGCCTCGGCACTTTTATGGATGATCAATACAATCCGGACCCTGTGATCGTGCATGCCGATGCGCGGGCGGACGAAAGGACTTCTCACAAGGCGGAGGCATCGGACGGATTCACGTATTTTCCGCTCGGACGGGGCAAGACGGATCGTCATATGGAGCCGTTCTTTATCGAGATCGCCGGAGACGCAAAGGCACAGCATTCGTCGCATGAGGGTGAGGAGTTCATCGTGGTGATTTCAGGGGAGATTGAATTGGCGTACGGTGGCGAGAAACGGTTGCTTAAGCCGGGGGATTCCGCTTTCTACAATTCGGTTGTACAGCATGTTGTCAAAGCTGCGAACGGTCAGCCCGCGAAGATTTACGCGGTCGTTTTCATGCCGTTCTAAGGGAGGACCGGATTATGGACACGACGTTTTTCAAATTGACGGATCCTTTCGGTTCCGCGCCCAGCAGGCCGCCGTTTAAGCAGGCGGTTTCTGCCGGAGTGCCTTGGAACAATCTGCCTAGAACGCGTGATTACACGCTGGGCCAGTTGCTGGATCAGACCGTTGCCCGTTGCGGGCCTTTGGATGCGCTGGTGTATGCGGACCGCGACTTTCGCTTGACTTGGTTTGAGTTCGGCATCGAGGTTGACCGTCTGGCCTGCGGTCTGATGTCGCTAGGCGTTCAACGCGGCGAGAAAATCGCTCTATGGGCTACGAACGTTCCGCACTGGATTCCTTTGATGTTCGCCGTCGCCAAGATCGGGGCCGTCCTGCTGCCGCTGAACACGAACTATAAGACCGCCGAGATCGATTTCGCACTCAACCAGTCGGACACGGAAAACCTTTTTCTGATCAACGGGTTTCGCGATACCGATTATGTGCAGACAATCTACGACCTGATTCCCGAGCTCAAGGAACATCCGCGCGGCGAGCTGAAGTGCACCAAGTATCCCCACTTGAAGCGCGTGTTTTTCCTGGGGCCTGAGAAGCATCGCGGCATGTATTCGATCAACGAGCTGTTGGCGCTGTCGGTACAGACGACGCGCGAGGCGTATGAGGCCCGTCAGCGCGAGATCAATTGCCATGATGTGGTGAACATGCAGTACACCTCGGGAACAACGGGGTTTCCCAAGGGCGTGCAGCTCACGCATTCGAATATCGCGAATGACGGTTTTTGGATCGGCGCTTGCCAGAACCTTTCTGCGGCCGATCGGGTCTGTATCCCTGTGCCGCTGTTCCACTGCTTCGGTTGCGTGTTGGGCGTGATGTCATGCGTGAACCATGGTTCGACGATGGTGATGGTGGAGAAATACGATGCCGTAACGGTGATGATGTCGGTCGAAAAAGAACGTTGCACATCCGTGTATGGCGTGCCGACCATGTACATCGCGATGCTTGATCATCCGCTGTTCAGCAAATTCGATTTTTCGACGCTGCGCACCGGAACCATGTCCGGTTCGACATGTCCGGTCAAGCGTATGCAGCAGTGCGTGTCGCTCATGAATATGCGGGAAGTCACGAATCCGTACGGCCTGACCGAATCGGGGCCTGTGATGACGATGACACGCTATTTCGAGACGAGCATTGAGCGCAAATGCAATTCCATCGGCCTTGCGTTGCCCGGTATCGAGGTCGCCATTATCAATTCCGAGACCGGCGAACTTTGCGCGATTAACGAACCGGGGGAAATTTGCTGCCGCGGCTTCAACACGATGAAGGGGTATTACAAGATGCCCGAGCAAACCGCGAAGTGCATCGACGAGAACGGCTGGTTGCACTCCGGTGATATCGGCCATATGGACGATCAGGGTTATTATTTCATCACCGGACGGCTCAAGGATCTCATTATTCGCGGCGGCGAAAACATTTCGCCCAAGGAGGTGGAGGATTTTATCGGCCACATGGTGGGCGTGCAGGATGTGCAGGTGGGGGGCGTTCCCAGTAAGAAGTATGGCGAACAGCCCGGGGCCTTCGTGATCCGTATGCCGGGATCGGAGATCACCGAGCAGGATGTGTTGGACTTCTGCCGCAATAAGATCGCTTGGTTCAAGACGCCGAAATACATCCATTTCGTGGACGTGTATCCGATGACCGCGAGCCAAAAGATCCAAAAGTTCAAGTTGCGTGAAATGGCTTCGCAACTTTGGCCGGACGCGTGATCGTTGACTCGCTCAGCCGAGGCCCTTTCGCGCTTTGCGTAACGGCTTTTTGGGGGCTTCCGGTTCATTCTTGTCGCGAATCACAATAGGCGGCGATCGGGCATCCCTTGCAGTGCGGGTTACGCGGAGAGCAGCGGGTCTGCCCAAACGATACAAGGCAGGAGTTCCACGTTTTCCAGTAGCGGACGGGCAGAATTTCCCGCAAGGCCATTTCCGTATCGTACGGTGTTTTTGTCGCGAGAAGACCGAGTCGGTTGGTAATCCGGTGCACATGCACGTCGACGCAGACGGCAGGCTTGTCAAAGCCGAGGGCGACGACGAGATTCGCTGTCTTCCGTCCCACGCCGGGGAGCTCGCACAGCGCTTCGACGGTCTCGGGGAGCACGCCTCCGAATTTTTTCTCCAAAACGTCCGGCAGTTCTTTCAGATGCCGAGCTTTATCCCTAAAGAAACCCACGGGATAGATGGTTTTCTCCAACTCCGAGAGGGGTATTCGACGCAAATCGTCGGGCGTCGTGACTTTCTCGAACAGGCGTACGCAGGCTGCGGCGGTACAGGCGTCTTTTGTGCGTGCGCTAAGAATGGTGCCGAGCAGGACGCGGAAAGGATCGCGAGTCTGTATGGCGACGAGATCGATGATGGGTGCTTTCGCGTTGTGAAAGGCAGCTTTCAGAAGCCTGTTGACGGCTGGGATGTCGGATCGGAGCATGACGGGAATCCTGTCGTGTGGGGTACGTTTTTTGAGATCGAATGTGTCCGATTAAACCATAGACGTGCCCGTAGCGGAAAGTGAAATCGGAGAAGTTCTGCCGGCCATAAATAGGGCGTTCTTATCGGTACTTCGAGTCGTGCGAACAGACGTTCAGACGGTTCGTTCCCGTCTGTGTCCGTGCGTGATCCGATTTGTGATTGTGTTTTGTCTCAGCCCATGTATGATGAAACGAAGTCAATTACAGGGGGGGTATGCGGTCTGTTTGGGGGCTTTTGTCGATTTTGGTTTTGGTTGCGCCGAGACTGGCGCAGGCGCAGGTGGAAGCGGTTTGGCTGACGCACCGCTCGACCACGCCTGAAAAAACCGTCGTGAACTGGAAGACTGTGCGCACGGGAAAATCGCGTGTTTGTTACGGCGCGGATGCGGCGGGCGCGCAGGAAGCGCGTGAGACCGAAGAAGGGACGCTGCTGCATCATGTGGAGATCGCGACACCTCAGAGAGGGGCAACCGTGTTTTATCGCGTGGAAACGGGCGACCAGAAATCGGTGCCCTGTCGTTTCCGGACCTGTCCCGAGGACGGTGTGCGCGTGGCGGTGATCGGCGATTGGGGGTATGCGGGACATCCCGACTTGACGGCGCTCAAAGCCGACCAACCGCACATGCTGATGACGGCT
>CAZTDL010000288.1:5569-5968 GCA_964612775.1 uncultured Lentisphaeraceae bacterium | reverse complement strand
ACACCCACCCCTGTCAAACCGACACGCACAGGTCAGTGAAACGGGGATGCGCCCGAATGCCCGTGCAGCTTTTTTTGCCGATTGACGAGTGAACAGAGGCTCGCTACACTTTCCGTATTCAATAAATGGTGTTAGCTGAATTTGAAAACGGTGTTGTTCTGCGGTTAAATGTGAGGTTAATATGCGCTGTTCGAAGATCGACGGATGGAATAAGGTCGGTGTGGTGTTTCTTGTGTTGTTGATGTCGCGTTTCGCGGGCGCAACCAGTCAGAACTGGGACGGCGGCGCGGGGAACGGGGCTTGGACAAACAATGTGAACTGGTCCAGCAACGCGGCCTATCCGGTTACGGATGATACCGCGACATTCAACGCAAGCGGGGCCAATCAGACGAATATCAG
>CAZTDL010000288.1:0-5559 GCA_964612775.1 uncultured Lentisphaeraceae bacterium | reverse complement strand
GTGTGGCGGGACTGTCCGCGATCAAGTACATCACGTTCGACGGCAGCGGCATCGGCACCTATGCGATCGGAACGGATCCCGTTAACAGCGAAACGGTGGTGATGCGCAACGACGGACGGTACCGTCTTTCACTGTCGTGCCGGTACAGTCAAACGTTCAACGCGGCGATTCAGCTCGGCCCGGACAAGGCGAGCGGCACCTATTATTTTCAGAACGATCATCCCGTCTCGGCTCTGACGATCTGCGGTGATGTTTCGGGATCTGCGACCACCGGAACGGCCGGGGACAAAACGATCAATGTTTACGGGCTTGGCGCTGTCCAGTTCTTGGGTAATGTCAAACCGGGAAATGCGAACAATCTCGATCTCAACATTTACAACACGAGTACGACGCTGTTGTCCGGCACCAATTATGTCCGCTATCTCAGGATGTATGGCGGTTCGGGCAGCGTGCTGGACATCGGCAACGGTTTTTTGGCGTTTACCAATTCGAACAGCGGATCGTTTGGCGGCGAAAACTTTTCAAGCACCTACGGCGGAACGATCAATGGTACGGGTGCCATGATGTTGACGGCGCGCGTCGCTTACGAGGACAATTCCGACAACTACGTGTCAGACGTGAATTCAACGCTCACGATCAATTGCCGCCTGACGGGGGCGGGGATCGGTTTTGAATTCTATACCGGGAACGGCGTCGGAGGCATGATCGCCCTGAACGGAGCCAACGACTTTACCGGCAATGTTTTCTTGAACGCGGCCGGCACGATCAGTGTGAATAAGTTCGGGAACCGACATGTTACCGACAGCGGGTTGGGGGCGGGCTACAAGGTTCGTTTCAACAACGGGTATTCCGGCGGTCCCACATTGAAATATACGGGGGCGGGCGAGAGTTCCGACCGGCAGATTGAGTTCTTATCGCCGGGTAGACTTGAACAGTCCGGTTACGGGAAATTGAATTTGACGTCTCCGTTTTTCGTGACGACGAGCTCAGCGGTGAGTTTGACATTGACCGGCTCTACGGAGGGAACGGGTGAGATCAGCGGAGCCCTGTCGAACGGAACCAGCAGCGCGGTGTCGCTCGTGAAGGAAGGGTCCGGGACATGGGCGCTTTCCGCGCCCAACGCGTTTACCGGCGCATTGACAATAAAGAATGGCCGGCTTGTGCTCACGCAAACCAACCGATATACCGCCGCCACGGCCGTCACGGGCGGCACGCTTGAACTGTCCGGCGCGGCGGGTTCGGTGATCAGCACGAGTGGCATCACGATCAATAATGCGGGCGTGCTGCGGATCGTCAACGCGGCGACGTCCAATCTGACGGATCGCGTTCCCGATACGGTCGCGTTCGCACTCAACGGCGGCACCGTGAGCTTTTCGCATTCCGCAGGCGCTGTCAGCTATAGCGAGACGCTTGGCCCCGTCGCAATCAGCGGAGGTGGCAATGTAATAGCGGCTTCGCGGGCGGCCGCAGGGCAGACGTCAGCGCTGACGTTAGGCGCGTTGACGCACACCGGAGGCAGTGTCGATTTTGTGGGTGTCGGTCTCGGTTCCGATTCGCGCAACCGCATTTTCATAACCGATCAGCCCGACGGATTGATCGGAACGTGGGCGACCGTCAACGGGACCGCCATGGCCGCGTATAGCGGCACATTGGGCGTCTATCCCGCCGCAGATACGGTCTACACCGATATCGCCGCACGCGGGCCCTCATCGACGATCCCTGACGGCGGGGCTTCCGCTGCCGTCCGCATCAACAGTGACGGCGTCAGCGGAAACATCGCGCTCGCGGCCGACACGACCACGATCGGCACTCTCATACAAAACACCGGTACCGCTGCGACGATCGATACGGCAGGCAAGACGTTGCGTGTCAGCGGCGTTTTGATACCGGCGGCCAAAGCGGGAGTGACGCTGGGAGCGGTTTCGGGAGACGGCCTGTTGTCTGCGGCTGCGGCGGGAGGCAACGTGGCGTTGGCAAACGCGGGCGCTTCGCCTCTGACGGTTCATGCCGTCATCGCGGACAACAGTTCGGCGTCGGCCTTGAGCAAAACGGGGCCCGGTACCGTGGTGCTGACGGCTCCCAACACGTTTTCAGGCGCGACGACAATCAGCGATGGCGCGCTTGTCTTGTCTCATGAAAATGCGCTTCAAAACAGTTCGGTGACGCCAAGCGGGGCGAATCCGGTTTTTGATGCCGCCGTGAGCGGTCACGCGTTTACGTTCGGCGCTTTGGCGGGAGAGGGGAATTTGAGTCTGAGCGACAATGCGGGCCATCCCGTGACGCTGTCGGCTGGAAAGAACAATGCGAGCACGACCTACGGCGGCGTGCTGAGCGGTGACGGAAGCCTGGTCAAGCAAGGAAACGGTGTGTTGACGCTGACGGGGGTGAACACCCACGGCGGGGGTACGACGATTGAGGCGGGCGGCACGCTTACAGCCGGGACTTTGCAGGCATTGGGAAGCGGCGGTGTCATCAACAACGGCACGCTGAATCTGACGGTTGTCCCCGGCACCTATTCGGGCCTTTCGTTTTGTTTGGCGGGCGCGGGAACCAATGTGGTGTCGATGGTCAATTCATCCGGCACTTTGACCTATCTGAACGGTGACTATTCCGCCTTTTCCGGCCGTTGGGAATTGGGCCCCGGGGTTGGCGCATCGGCGGGAAAAGTGCAGATGAACGGCAAAGACAACGCGGCGGCCGATATTATCGTGCGCACGAATGCGACATTGTATTGCTCAACATCCCAGCGTCATCTGGCTTCTGTGACGTTGCAAGGCGGCAACACCGGCGAGTCCTACGGACAACTTCGTTTGGACAACAGCTGCGAGTGGGCGGGGCCGATTCTTTTGGCCGGCGCGATGACGGACAGCAATGACGGCCTGATCGGATGTGCCAGCGGAACCGCCTATATCAGCGGTCAGATTTCGGACGGCGGCAACAATTTCCCGTTCAATAAGATGGGGGGCGGCACGCTGTCGTTTTTCAATAACAGTAACACCTTCGGCGGACCATTATGGGTGCGCAGCGGTTGGGTGCGCGCGTCCTCAATCCGCAACATCGGTGAGCTCAGCGCGTTGGGGGCTCCGTCGAGCGAGGCCAACGGGATGATTAAACTCGGGGTCGGCACCTCCGGGGCGGGACTCGCTTACGCGGGTTTCGGCGATGTCTCGGACCGCGGGATTGACTTGGCCAGCACGACGGCGACCGTATACCTTGAACATGCGGGGACCAATCTTTGGCTTCTGTCCGGAGCGATCACCAATACGGGCGGCGCGGGCAACAAGCAGTTCCGGCTGCAGGGCAGCACGGGTGGAACCGGTGAAATCGCCGGCGTGATTTCCGATTACAATGCGGCGTCGACCAATAACGTTTGGAAGACCGGCACCGGTGTGTGGACGCTTTCCGGGAACAACACGTTCAAAGGGAATGTCGTGGTCGAGAACGGCATCCTGCGGATTACGCACAACCGGGCGCTCGGCATCGGACCCAAGACCGTTCAGGCCGCCAACAACGCGAACGGCGCCAATCCCCATATTCATCTTGACGGCTCCGCAGGCGACTTGACGATTCCCGATGACATCACGTTCCGCACGAGCAACGCACGCATGGGAGCGATTTTCAACGAGGGCGGCCATAACACGATTCAGGGAGAACTTTGGCTGACGGCGGGAGATGGTGACACGGCGTTGAATTCGCTTACCGGAAAATTAACCGTTGCCGGAAACGTGTATCCGCCGTTTGATTCCAATCGTCAGCTCCGGCTGTGGGGGGCTGGAGACGGCGAAATATCAGGCGTGATTTCTAACGGCGTGACGGCGGCCTTGCCGGTCTATAAAGAAAAAGGGACCGGGACATGGACGTTGTCCGGCGCGAATACATACAGCGGCACCACGTATGCCAATGCCGGTCTTCTCGTGATCGGCGGCGCCAACGGCCGAATCGCGGGGGCGGCCAGTGTCGGAGCGGGCGGAACGTTGACGGTCACCAACTCAGCGGTCGCCAATAACGGGAATCGCCTTTCGGATTCGGCGTCGATCACGCTCAATGGCGGCGGACTCCGTTTTGCGCATGCGGGGGGCGCGGTTGACTACAGCGAGACGGCGGGTGCGCTCGTCGTGAACGGCGGCGAAGGCACGGTGGAAAGTTCACGTGCGGATGAGGGGCATACCTCCACTTTGACGTTTGCGTCGTTGTCCCATACGAGTGGCGGATCCGTCAATTTTGCGGGAGACGGACTGGGCGATTCCGACGGCCGAAACCGGATCGTTTTCACGACGGCACCGGTGGCCGATAACGCGTTGATCGGACCGTGGGCGTTGTTCAACGGTTCGAATCTTGCGTCGTACGCGGCGGCTCGGGGCGTCATCGCCGCCGATGACTCGGTCTATAGCGATCTTTCGGCGAAGGGGCCGTCCATGATTCCCGACAGCGCGTCTGCGGTCGCCCGCATCAATACGGAAGGGACCGATGGGGGCATTGGCCTGACTGCCGAGAACGTGAACAGCATCGGGGCGCTTTTTCAGGCTTCCGGTTGGGAGGCGAAGGTCGGTTTGACGAATGGACAGACGCTGAAAGCGGAGAGCCTGATTATCGGTACGGGCATGGCCAACCTGCAGATTGGGACCAACACGGCAGACGGGCTGCTCATGTCTCTTTCGGCTGGGGGATCGCTGACGTTGGCCAACCACTCGACTAGCGCGAACCTCATTGTCAACACGCCGTTGACCAACAACACGTCGGCGTCATCCCTTGTTAAAGTGGGTTCTGGCAGAGTGCTGCTGAACGGCGCTGTCGCGTATACGGGAACGACGCAGATCAACGAGGGCGAACTGGTGATCGCCGCCAACGCGCGGACGCAGACGCTCGCGGGGGTCATCAGCGGCAACGGCGGTTTGGTGATGGACGGAAGCGGACGGCTCGATTTGGCGACGGCCAACACCTACAACGGCCTGACGGTTGTCAGAGCGGGCACCTTGATGCCAAAGAATAACGCGTCGTTAGGTTCGACTGCCGCCGGTACCGTGGTCGAAAGTGGCGCGACGTTCGATCTGGGGTTCAGCGGTTCAGACCAAGCGGTCAATTTCACAGAGGAACCTTTCACGGTCTGCGGCACTGGCGTCAACAACCGGGGCGCCATTATCAACTCGTCCGCGAGATCGCAGTATAACGCATTCCGCTATCTGACGCTGTCGGGGGATACCACGTTTGGCGGCGAGAGCTCGGCCGGCCGTTGGGATGTGCGCAATACCGATTCAGCCAAGCCGCCGTTTTTCGATATGAACGGATTCACCATGACCAAAGTCGGTCTCAACTATGTGGGTTTGACAAGCGTGCCGGTGCGTAATCCCGGAAATATCGACATCCGGGAAGGGACATTCACCGTTGAGGCGAATACGCTTCTGAACGGCGATTCGAACAATGTGATGACGGTGGAGAACGGCGGAACGTTTGATGTTTATTCGTTGCCTTTTCCGATCGGGTGGAAGCTCGTCATGAACGACGGCGGCGTGAAGTGCAAAATAAAACGCACGCTTTCGGAAAAAGAAGAAAAGGCGGGAA
>CAZTDL010000287.1:0-5970 GCA_964612775.1 uncultured Lentisphaeraceae bacterium | reverse complement strand
GAGACTGGGGGCGCGGACGCCTGCCAGGCTCGCAAAACTTTTGTCTCGATCATACGCAACCACAGCGGCAGTCAGGGAAACGGGGATGCGCCCGATGGGCGGCAAGCGCGCAGTTTGTTCTTGTCACCGATGAGCCTGCGGGTGCCCTTCTCCCGGATAAAATCGCCTTCTTGCCCCATCCCCCCCTTTGACAACACGCATGATTTCTGTAAGACTTAAAAACATCATTAAACCGCATGGGGAATATCATATGAATCTGTTCACGCATTCGTTGCTCGCTTTCTTTGCCAGCGTCGGCATCGCCTCCGCTCAACAACCGCAAGCGCTTTTCGACGGTAAAACGCTACAGGGATGGACGGCGTTGCCCTGCGAGGCTGAGGTGGTTCACGGCGCCATTCTGATCAAAGCGGGCAACGGCGTCCTGATGGCTGATAAAGAGTACGGCGATTTCATTCTCGAATGCGATTGGAAAGCGCTCCACAAGGAGATGTGGGACTCCGGCATCTATTTCCGCTGCGGCCTGCCGGAAGGTAAATCTCCTTGGCCGAAAGAACATCAGGTGAACTTGCGGCGCGGACAAGAAGGCGCCATCAACGGAGCTGACAAAGCCAAAGCCGCCAGCCTCTACAAAAAGGGCGAGTGGAACCATTTCAAACTCACGGTCAAGGGTAAGACGGCCGAACTTGAATTTAACGGAGAAAAAGCGTGGGTCCGCGACGGGATTGAACCGGCCAAAGGACACCTCTGCCTCCAGTCAGAGGTTCCCGGCGGCGGTCAGTTTCTCTTCAAGAACATTACGATTGCGGAACTGGATTCGAAAGAGAAATAGAATACCGTATGGCGGAAAAGCAACCGCCGGTACGGTTTGCGTCCAGAACTAAAACAAGGAGTTGCCATGAGAATGGTCATCATGATGTCGGCTTTCATTTCGCTGGCCTGTACAGGCTTCGCTCAATCGCAAATTGACCTGAAGAAGCGGATCGACCTTTTGGAGGAACGGATCGCCAGACTGGAAGCGGCCTGCGAAAAACAAGAATGCCGTCAGGCGGCCGTTGCCACGAAAGAGCAGATTGTGGAAAACGAACGGGCCCTGGCTAAAGCCCGGATGCGCAAAGACCTTGACGTCTACTCCTCCGAAGACCTTTCGAAAATCGAACATCTGTATCAGGTCGCCAGCAAAGGGTGGGATTCGGAAGCGGGCAAAAAGAGTCTCGAGGAGCTGATCGCAAAATACGACAAGGCGAACCGCACCGGCTGCGCGGTCCAATATCTGGGCCAGATGACGCAAGGCGACGAGCGCGTCCATTATCTGAACAAGGCCATCGAAAGCTACAGCGACTGCCGTTACGGAAACGGCGTACAGGTCGGCGCCTATGCCCGTTTCTGGCTGGCATGGCAATACAAGAAGGACGGCAATGAAAACAAGGCGAAGAAGTTGTTCGCCGAGATCGCGAAGATGTACCCGAACGCCATCGATCACCGCGGCAACCTCCTCTCCGACGTCATCGCGAAAGAGAACAAGTAGTCGTCCACGCGATCTTCTATTGCTTCGGCATGAATTGATTGTGATTCCAGCATAGGGCACGTGAGCGTATCCAAGTAGTTGATGCCTCGTTATGGACGCAGTTTCCTCTGTCGTTTTCTGCATGTCACAAACGCGCTGGAATCACATATTCATATGCCGTCTCTATAAATTCCGATCACCATGAGAAACGCACGATGAAACGGCTCTTGTTTTTAGTATTGATGGCGGTTTGCTTTGGCGTATCGGCGGCCGAACGCACAGACCTGACGGCGTTCGGCCCGAACACGCGGATTCTGTTTCAGGGCGTATTCGATGAGGCCTGCAAACGCGTACCCGCCGAATATTGGATCTGGGACGGCGTACACCCGACCTTTTCCGGGCACCAGCTCTTAGCGGACGAATGGGCCAAAACGGTCAGCGCTTCCTTTAAGTAAGCGCCATGCGAAACCGGGATCGGCGGTGGTAAACCGATCACGGCAAACCGCATCCAGCGGGAGAAGGTCAAACACGCGCGCTTCTGGTACCTGCCCGAGCAGACGCTGGGCGAACACACCGTGACGTTCACAGTAAGAAAACTGCCCGCCGGGCAACGATTCTATGCGGGGCAGTTACTGATCATCGGCAAGGCCGTCACTTCGCCTTGATGACGATCTGTCCGTCGCGGACGGTCACAGAATCGAGCTTCTGAAGAACTTCGGCGACCTTGGGTTCCGCAGAGGCTTGCTCCGCCACGTTTCTGGAGCGGATTGCGCGCATGAACGAATCGGGCACCGGTTTGCCGCGAACGCTCAGAGTGTCGATGAACCCGACCAAGCGCCCTGTGATCGTACTGACACTGAAGCTCGCCGAACCGTTCAGCCAACGGCCCTTGAACAGACTGCCGAACTCCTCGAGCGGAATGCTAGCCTCGCCCGTCAATCGGTCGCCATCGATGCCGACATAGATCTTGTTGGCCCAAGCGGGCGTTTTCTGGATCAGCACGTTGATATCCTGCGGAGAAAGCGTCAGGTCGGGAACCGATTGCCCTCCCCGGATCGCCTTTGAAAAGGCATCAACGCGCTGGAAGAGCGCGGCTTTTTCAGCCTCAGGCATCCGAACGCTCGGCAACGCAGTCGGCACCGTTTCGGAATATTCCGCAGTCAGCTTAGAAATTACGTTTTTAGCACCCCGATACGCAAAGAAGCCGCCGGCGGCGAGAAGCAACGACACCGTGAAACACCCGATCGCAAGTTTCTTGCCACAGCCCTCTTTTTTCTTCAAACCGTCTTCGTTTGACATGCCCCACCCCCATTTACAGCTCCGTCCACAAAGCAGATGCGCAGTCCGGGCCGGATCGTGCTTCTTCTACACCTTAGGGTAAACAAAAACGAACGTCATAAACGGATCAATCGTTTCCGTCTTCGACGCCGACGACTTTGCCGTCAAACTCTTGAAGAACATGCTTAAGCGCCGGATCATCATAAAGATCGATCGCAACAGGCTTCGCGGCGGCAGGTGCAGGCACAGCCGCAACTGGAGGTTCAGACGCGCGAATGGCATTCAGACGTTTAAGCACCTCTTCGAGCGAAACGGCGCATGAAATGCGGGCACAGCGGATAAGCGTCATCTCAATCAGCGTACGGACGGAAAGCGCATAGCGCAACCGCCCCTCCATCTCACTCAGCTGATCGGCGATCTTCAACACGCGCATGGAATCCGCCAGCGCGGCCTGGGCCGCCAGCGTGTGGATCTGTTCCGGCGTGGCATCGAGATTGGCCATATTCTCGCCGACATACTGATAAATCAGCAGGTTGCGGAAGTGTTCCATCAGCTCCACCGTCAGACGCCGCATATCCTTACCCGCACTGTCGAACATGTCGACCAGTTTCAGGATCTCGCCCATATCGCCCTTGAGCACGGCGGCCGCCAAGTTTTCAAGCGACTTGCGCGAGACGAGGCCGAAGACCGCCAATACGTCGTCTTCGGTCAGAGAGCCCCCCTTGAACGATATGAGTTGGTCCAATGCGGAAAGCGCGTCCCGCATGCCGCCCTCGGCCCCGCGCGCGACCGCCAGCAACGCATCATCATCGCTCGTGATGCCCTCGGCATTGCAGATGAAACGCAACCGCTCGACGATCAGAGGCGTCTGGATGCGGCGCAGATCAAACCGCTGGCAACGCGAAATGATGGTCGGCAACACCTTGTCGCCTTCGGTCGTGGCGAAAATGAACTTCACGTGGGGCGGCGGCTCCTCCAACGTCTTCAGAAGCGCATTGAACGCCGCCGTGGAGAGCATATGGACTTCATCGATAATGATGATTTTGAATTTGCCGTGAGAGGGCGCGAACTGTACCTGATCACGAAGATCACGCACTTGGTCCACACCGTTATTTGAGGCACCATCGATCTCCTGCACATCCAGCGCGTTACCGGCCGCGATTTCCCGGCACATGCTGCACTCGCAACAGGGCGTCGCGGTCGGGCCCTTTTCACAATCCAGCGCTTTGGCGAAGATACGCGCCAGAGAGGTCTTGCCGATACCGCGCGGTCCCACAAAAAGATATGCGTGCGCCACGCGCCCGCTCTCGATCGCATTTTTCAGGGTCCGCGTGACATGTTCTTGCCCGACCACATCTTCAAACTGTTTCGGGCGCCATTTGCGTGCTAACACTTCATAAGCCATAACGGATAAGAAGTGTACCCTTTGCCCAAACGGAAGCAAAGGAAATCATGGAAAGTTTTTCACGCGCAAGACTTGTCAAGCGCTCCCCGCCATGTTACATTAAGGAAACAAATTTTTTAACTATCTGAAGGATGGAGATCTATGCCGAGCGATGAAGCCATTGAGGTGATTGGAGTCGTGGTCAAGGTTTTGCCTGCTACCATGTACAAGGTGAAGCTGGAGAACGGTCACGAGGTGTTGGCTCATATCTCGGGAAAGATGCGCAAGTTTTTCATCAAGATCGCGGCAGGTGACAAAGTCACTTTAGAGATTTCGCCTTACGACTTGACCAAAGGGCGTATCATTTACCGCCACAAGAATTGATTCTGTCTGTGCGGCATGCCGCACAGATCATTCAGCAAGGTGTGACATGAAAAACATCACCGCTCTTCTCGTCTTGTCCTTGTCTTTCTGCCTAGCGGCAGTCGCGCGGGCACAAATCAAAGCCAGCCACTTTCCGCAAGACGCGCAGTGGGTGTTGCATATGGACCTCAAGGCCCTGAACGAGGCGCCCATGGGTCAATTTCTTCAACACGCCATGGACGACCAGATGAGAGGCGCGGTCTTTCCTCTCTCACGGCAAAGAGCGGCATCAATCTCACAAATGACGTGGATTCGCTGGTTGTATGCGGCAAGGGCAACGCGGGTGCAGGCGGCGTGATGTACGCCTACGGGCGCTTCAACATTCCGAAATTGACCGCGATTGTCGGAGGTTCGACAGATTTTGAGAGTCAAACGTGCGGCGCGCACAAAGTGCTGAGCTGGAGCGATAAAGGCAAACGCACAAACCTCTGCTTCATCAACCCGACGCTCGCCGTGATGTCGCAGGATGAACAGCTGGTTCAAGAGGCAATCACGCTCATTGACGGCAAGGCGAAGGGACTGTCTCCCGACCAATCCTTCGCGAAAATGCTGATGCACCGCAAAGGGCGTTTCTTATCGATTCAAGCCAACAACCTGGCCGCATTGGCCGGCGCGAATCCGCAATTCCAGCTTTTCTCACAAGCCGAGGCGCTCCAACTGGAGATCGGCCAATTGAACGGCGCCAACGGGCTCGACTGCGCGCTGGCGCTCAAAGCGCCGAACAAGGAGATGGCGCAGCAATTGAATCAAGCGGCGCTGGGCCTGCAGGCGCTGGCCATGCTGCAAGCCGCGAAGAACCCGGATACGGCCGAAATCGCGCAGAATCTCAAAATCGGCATGCAAGATACTTTTGTGACGGTCAACCTTCAGATTTCTGAAGCGCTCTTAAAGAAGATGGCCCAAAACCGTCAGATGCAGCAGAAAGACGGAGCGGCGTCAGGAACAGGAAACGCCGCAAAAAGACCTGCTCAGACGACGTTTTAAACTTCGTCGCACCCGTTCGGGCAAAGGTGCAAAAGCAAAAAAATCGTTTTTTCGCTTTTGCACTTGTAATGGCGTATAAAAAAGTCAAAAATACGCGTTTCTAATTGCCCCCGAATAGGATCGTGACGGGCCGGAACGGAGATTCCGGAGGGGCAAACCCGGGAATGTCATTCGACAAAAGAAGCCCGGTCCGTTGAAGAAGGAAACAAGGAGTCCAAGATCATGGCAAGAACCGTTCCTCTCGACAAAGTGCGTAACATGGGTATTGTGGCGCACATCGATGCCGGAAAAACAACCTGTAGCGAGCGCATCCTTTTCTATACCGGAAAGAACTACAAGATTGGAGAGGTGCACGACGGTGCGGCCACCATGGACTATATGGTGCAGGAGCAAGAGC
>CAZTDL010000286.1:0-5973 GCA_964612775.1 uncultured Lentisphaeraceae bacterium | reverse complement strand
AGGAACTCAATAAACTCGCAGCCTAAAAACGTTCGTTTCATCTTGCAAGTCACCCGGCGCGACAGGAATGAAAACAGGCGCGCAAGGAACGCTACTTCAGTGTCGTCGATGGGTGACGGGGGTGTTGAGGCGGAGCAAACTGGGATCGAAAGTTTTCGATTTTCTGAGTTTACGGAGGCTGTCGCGGAAAAGATGAACCATTTGAACGTGAGGTTTAAAAATTGCGGTTTTCAGTTCGCGCTCGTAACGCCGACTCCGAACCATGCGGTTTCGGCGGTATGCAGTCTGTCGGTCCCGCTCAAAAATGGAAGAAAGAAAATCGCCGATCCGTTCGGCTTTCAAGTCGTCGGGCTCTTTGCCGTGGGTAAAAACGGGATACTCTGCCATGATTGAAAGACGGCTCGGATCAGAATCAATCGCTCGGATGGCCGTGACGGCGTCTTCAAGAGAAGCATAATCGCGCAGGTTGACGAAGGAGTCCGGATTAAAGTCTCTTGTGATGTCCGGCGCGCCCCAGTAGATGGGGATCGCCCGGGCCGCGAAAACGTCGGTGATTTTTTCGGTGATATAGCCGGGCGCAACCGAGTTTTCAATCGCGAGGCCGAAGCGCCCTTTTTCCATGAATTCGATTTTATTTGGAACGCGTCCCCCCATATTGTTATGCAGCGCGCCGCCCGAGAGAATCGGGCGATAGGTTAGAAGCGATCGGAAAAGGTCTTCGAACAACGCTTCGCGTTCGGGATTGGAGACCACGCACGTGCAGAAATTAGAGCGTTTCAACAGGGACGCTTCGCGGGGAGCGAAAAGAGCGGAGTAGGTGGGATATAAACGATACAGGGGAAGTCTGAAATAACGGTCGTCCAAAGACAGCCGGTGCATGCCGATCGCATAATCGCTGATGTTGAAATCCGGCAGAAAGTTTTCCGCCGAGAAGAAAACGCGTATTCCGTCGAAACGGAGCGCTCTGTATCCGAAACAGGAGTGCAGAATATAATCGGGCCGGTCTTCGGTGAGTTCGAAGGTGTATCGATCCGATACGAACCCCAGAAGACGTTCCACCAAATAGCCTTCCGTGTGCGCAAAATCGACCACTGCAAGGCGAATCTTTTTTTCATAAACAGCAAGAGGGAGCTGTCGTCAACCTGTTTCCTGTCAGGGCTGAGTTTCGCGAAATAGGGGGTTAAGCAAACAGGGAACGGACGAAATCGCCGTTGCGCTTGGCATCGGCCACGCCATTCTTCGAAGGGCTTGATGTCTCAAGAACGATCCAGCTTCGATAACCGATGTCTTTGATTGCGGCGGTTGCCGCTTCGAAGAAGGGTCTGTCTTCGTCCAAATACTTGGGGCCGTTCTTGTAGTGGACCTGTGCGATACGGTCTTTCAGGCGGCGGATTTCGGCGGGCACATCGTACCCCATCGATTGGCCGAGGTTGTATACGTCGTAGTAGAGCTGCACAGCGTCGCTGCCGATTTCGTCCAGAAGACGCAGGTTCTGCTCGGCGCTGAGGAGATTTTCGACGGCTAATATCACGCCTGCTTCTTTCGCACGGGGTGCCGCGGCCTTGATGCGCCGTACGGCGGAGGCAAACTCGGCTTCCTTGATCTTCTTGCCTGACTGGAGGTCGCCTTTGCCAAAGAAGGCGACCAGGATGGTTTGAATGCTCAGATCTTTAGCCGCATCAATACATTGGTTGAGCCAAGCAGGGGCACGGGGATCGGTGGCCAGCGGGAAATGGTTGAAAAGGCCCATCATGATCGAGGCGATCGGCAGGCCCGAGGACCGCATTTGCGCCTTATATTTCGCGCGTGTTTCGGCTTTGAAGATGTTTAATTCATCGGCTTCATTGCCTGCGCCGACCTCGACGCCGTCGAGCCCCGCCTGTTTGGCCGCGTCGAGGCCGACGACACAGGCTCCGACCTTGATCTTCAATTCGGCCGCTTGGGCTTTTTTCGGCAGCCACAAAGCGGCTGCGGCCGCGGCTGATGTCTGCCGCAAAAACGTTCTGCGTGTTGGGCTCATCCGTTCTTCCTGTTATTGTTCTACTAACACGAGGTCCAGTTGTTTGACGGAACCCTTCATGCTGATTCCTGTGACCGATACGGTTACTTTCTCTCCGATCGCAAAGCGGCGATGGAAATCGGCAATCAGCGTGTCGGGAGCGATGACGCCGTCGCCTCCGATATCCTGCGGTAAGGAGACGAGAACGCCGTGAGAAGGGGAAACCGCTCTGACCTCGCCTCGAAGGATGCGGCTTTGCTTATTCGCGGTGACTCGTGATCGGCATACGCCGGGCTCATGGATCACGGGCTCTTTCGCGGGGTCGGTGGTCCAGAGAGCCCCCAGCGGTTTCGGCGTTTCAGCCGTGGGGGTGGCGTCCTCCTGAGCCTCGCGGACTGCGGACGGGTCAGCGTGGACCTGCTCCATAATGGCGGCTGGGACGAGATCGGAAATGCGCAGTTGAGACGATTTCTTAAACAAAGAGGAAACGCTTTGCGGAAGAAAGGCCGGCGGCTCATAAATAAAACAATACGCAATAAAGCCCGCAAGGGTGAGCGTGATCACTCCGAGCAGGGATAGGGTAACAATCGCTTTTACAGAACGCATGAAACGGTTTTCTTTTTTCGATATTGAGGAGACATCACGACTTGAACGAAGCCAACACCTTGCTTGCGTCGGCCCAGGAAATTTCATGAGGTTGGCGTTTGGCATTTGCCGCGAGAGCCGCCACAACTCCGGCCGCCTCCCCGGTGGCCACGGAATTGCCCGTAACACGATAGCTGGCGTGCGCGACGAAATCGCCGCTGATGCAGCGGCCGGCCATCATCAACCCGCCCACGTCCTTGGCGATTAAAGCGCGCAACGGGATGTCGTAAGGGACTGCTTGGGTGACGCCTCCCCGTTCGATCATCTGTTTGTTGTTCTTTTCGCGAGTGGCGGCGTGGATGTCCACGCCGAAGGTGACGCGCGCGACCGCATCGTCATGGCGAGCGCCCCGAATCAGGTCGTCTTTGACGACCGTGTAGCGACCGTGTATGCGTCGTCCGTCGCGGATGCCGATTTGCTCGGCTGTCGCCACGATTTGCAGACCTTCCCAGATGCCGCCGAGTTTGCGCAAGCCGCGCATGATGGCAAAGACCTCTTTGCGCGAATGCAGCGTTGCGGCGGTCAGGGCGTCGGCATCATATGGCTTGACGCCGTATTCGTGGTTGAACATCAAGAGGACCACGTTATCGCGTACGGGGAAAATGGTGGGCATGCCGTAAGAGGGATCGATACCTGCCCGCAGAATTTCGGCTCTGACCTTTTGTGTGGCGGCCACATGGCCCTTTAGATCGTTTTCGGATAGATACGCTTTCAGCCGGTTCACATCTTTCACAACCGCAAGAACATTGAGCGTCAGCGGTTGACACTCGCCTGTTTCAGGATTTCCGATATCCCAGCCGCATCCGGCCTGCGCGCCGAGGTCGCCGTCCCCTGTGGCGTCAATGAAAACAGAGGCGCGCCACGCTTCACGTCCGGATTTGGATTCGGTCACGATGTTGGCGAGGCGATGGCCTTCGCGGTGGGCCGCCGTGACGGCGGTTTGCAACCGGACCCGTACGCCCGCTTCGGCACACAGCTCTTCGAGCAGGATCTTCATTTCTTCCGGCTCATAAACAAACATGGAGGGGAGTGTGCCGTGCCGGGCACCGCGCGCGTCAAGACGACGCGTGATTTCGCGCGCCAGACCACCTTTGTTGAAATCGTAGATCCACGTCAAAAGGCCGGCGGTCCAAACGCCTCCCAAACAGCCGTGAAGGTCAAAAAGACGTGTGCGGGCTCCCGCGCGTGCCGCCGTGACGGCGGCCGCCACACCGGCGGGACCTGCGCCGCAAACGATCACGTCGGCATCGTCATGCTGCGGCAGCACCTGTGCGGCTTCACGAAAACGGCCGTCCGGGGTTCTTCCTGGCATAGAAGGGCTCGCGCATCCCGTCAATTGCGTCAACCCTGTCGCGCCGGCGGCGCTGATCGCCGCTGTTTGAAAGAAGGCTCGACGGCTCAGCGGCCCTGCCACGGCACGCAACGCTTTCATATTCACCGAATTCATCATGTTCATTATTATGGCGTGTCCTGTTAAAAAAAGTCAAACCTCATTTGCTTCTGCCTGCGCGGCGAGCATGCCGCAGGCGGCGTGGATGTCTTTACCGCCGCTGTACCGGCGGATGACCGGCGCTGCCAGATGGTCTCGTAGGGCATCGCGGAACGAATTTCGCTCGGCGTCGTCCGGCGGCGCGAACCGTCCTGTCGTGTCGTTGACGTCGATGAGGTCGATCTGGACAGGGAGAGACCCGACCCATTCCGCCAGTTGCCGCGCGTCCTCTGCGCCTGTGTTGAATCCTGAAATCAGTGTCCACGCCAAAGTGATACGTCGTCCTGTGGCGGCGTGATAACCGACGAGCGCGTCATGCAATTCCTTAGAGGAAAAGGTGTTTTCAACAGGCATGACCGTTCGACGTTTCTCAGGATCCGCAGAAGTGAAGGAGACGGTCAGGCGGAAGGCGTGCGCTTCTTGGGTCAGTCGCCGGATAGCGGGCACGATCCCGACGGTTGAAATCGTGATCGCTTTGGCGGCGATGGCGAGTCCGCTCGGTTCAGAACAGATGCGTATCGTTTGGATGACAGCCTCGGTGTTGAGCAAAGGTTCGCCCATGCCCATGAAGACCACGCCGCGCACCGGAATTGTCATGTCGCGTCGGATCTGCGCGATCTGTGCGATCATTTCCCACACGGCCAGATTTCGGGTGAAGCCCAGCCGGCCTGTCGCGCAGAAAGCGCACCCCATCGGACAACCGACTTGCGAGCTGACGCAAACAATGGTTTTAGGCGCGCTCGCTTTTTTTGTCAAAGGAATGGCGACCGCCTCGAAACGCGCGCCATCGGGAGCCTGAAAGAGGTATTTGATAAAACCGTCTTTGGCCGATACCCGGCGGTCTGAGACGGTCAGTTCAGGGATCGTCAGTTCCTGCCTGATTTGATCCAGCCAACGGGAGGAAATCGTCGTATCGCCGATCGGCCAGGTTCCGTGCCGCAGGGCGGAAGAGAGGAGTTTGCGCGCAAGGCCGGGGGTCATGCCCAAATGGGCATAACGCGCGGCGAGTTCCTGTGAGGTGAAACGGCTGAGCGGCTCAGGCATGTTTTGCTTGCTGCACCGACGGGCCTCGGCGGGACGGGTCACTTCATTTTTGAGGGCAGGGTGATGGTTTTGCCCGCGACCATGAACGTTGAGAATCCGCGGTGATGCAGGGTCTTGGGCTCTTTGCAGGAGGGATCAGCCCAAGCCTTGACGACTTCCAGCACGAAGAAATTATACCTGTGGGCCATGCGCGTATCGACGACCTTGCATTCGAACGAAGCGTAACATTCGGCGATGAGCGGTGCCTTTATGAACTTTGCGGTTTTCCGCGTGAGGCCGAAAGCCGTGAACTTGTCAAGGTCGCGCCCCGAGGTGTTGCCGCAACCGGCGATGGCTTTGCTCAACTCGCGGGTCGGGATGTTGATCGCGCACTCCTTGGTTTTCAGAAGCGCTTTGAAGGAGTGGTTTTGCTCACTGAGGACAATTCCGATGAGGGGAGGGGTGAAGTCGAGCATCGTATGCCAAGCCAATGTCATCACGTTCGGGTGGCCTTTGTCCGCCGTAGTGACCAATACGACCGGTCCCGTCTCGATGTGCTGATAGACCTTTGATAATGCCAGATTATTCTTTTTCATGGGGTCTCCCTATGCTGTGGTGCCGCAATCACACAGGCAAGCTTGTCCCATACGCGAAGACTTGTCAACTGCAAGTGGTCCCAAAATCACAGTCCGTTTTTTTAAGAACGGTTGCTTAGATACGGAGGGTTCTTTAAGATATCGGATAACGCATGTGAAAATGAAGGGGGCTGACATGGTATGCAAAGGGATGGCTGGACGCTATGCAACGTTGCGGCAGT
>CAZTDL010000285.1:0-5977 GCA_964612775.1 uncultured Lentisphaeraceae bacterium | reverse complement strand
CGCCCAAACGAATCAGCCGACGCAATGCGGCCATCGCGATCAGCGTCGTACTCAGATTCGACACGCTTTCCGGCGTATCGCCCCACCCCCCGTCTGCGTTGGCGTGGTCAACCAACCATGCGGCGCCCGCCTCAATTAATGACTCATCCGCCGCCTCCCCCTCCGCCAGCGCGACGGAAGCAAGCGCGGTTCCCAGCGCGCTGGAAGAGAGTTCACCCGTCCAGACCCCCGTCGACGGATCGCGCAAGCTCAGTACCCGCCGCAAGATCGCATCATATGTTTCCGAACCCTTGTTCATGCGGCAAAGCTTAGCGGATTACGACGCGTTTCAGAAAGCGCAATCTGAGGCTCTGGGTTACCGCAACGCGACTGTTCCCGGTGCGATCATCTCTCCCCGGCTCAATTTAAAGAGTCATGAATGGGACGGCGCCTTCTTCAGGACACTCCTGCTGAAGGCTGACGAAACGAGTCGGATTTAAAGCGATTTTCTGTTCCGTCCGCTGAGCCGCCCTGAACTGACTCATCGTCTGCCCAACCAAACGCTTAAACAATCCCTTTACATGCGCCTCGTTCCTGTAGCCGCACTGTTGGCACAACACCGTAATCGTCCGGTCGGTTTCGGACAAAAGTCCTTTTAACCGATCCACCCGCACGCGCTGGATCTCCGCATTAATCGAGCAGTCCAGCTGCTTGCGGAAAAGCACCTCGGCCATACGCCGCGAAACCCGCATATGGTCGGCGACATCACAGACACCGATGTAGCGGGATGCATTCAGCCGAATGAATTCGCGTCCCCTGCAAACGCGCGGATCGGCAGACGTCACCCGGAACTGGCTCGATTCCCGTTCAACGATCCGACTGATTCCGTATAAATGCAACTGCTGATTCCGCATCGCGCGACACATAAGCCGGTCCAACAATTCGGCCGCCCGATATCCGCACGACGCGAAATCGGGCTCCACGCTGGAGAGCGATGGCGTCGTGTTCTCGCACAGCAGCTCGTCGTTGTCGCACCCTAGGACCGCCACATCGGACGGAACGTTGAGGCGGACGAGCTGACAAAGTTCAAGGAGCTCGCGGGCCTGGCGATCATTTGAGACAAAAATCGCCGTCTGCCTGGGCAGTGCTTTAAGCCAGTTTAGAAGTTCGTTCTGTTCCGAAACCCAGTCGTCTGAAGGGTGCGCACGCCGACAGAGACGGCAGACATGGACAGAACAGGCGTATCCATGGTTAATCGCCCACTCGCTAAACAACCGGCTGCGCTCAACGGACCATTCGCTCTGCGCATCGGCGAGATACGCGAAACGGACAAACCCCTTTCGCGCCAAATACTCCGCCCCCTTTTCGGCCACGATACGCTGATCGCAGGTGATGAACGATGCGCGCCGGAAAAGGTCGGAGTAACACATGCGCTTTGCGTCCATGACGACCGCCGGAACGCCAAAATCCAAACCGCCTCTAATTTTTCCCAGCAGTCTCCCCACAATCATACCGGTCGGCTACCATCCGCGAATGTTCACCGCGGTTTGCGTATCGTCCACGCGATCAATCAGCCGCACGTTCCACGGCGTATGCAACCGCACGTACCGAAAAATTCCCGCCAATTTGCCCCGATTGGACTCGGCTGCCGTTGACAGCACAATCACGACGCGGGGTGCCGATGTGAAAAATTTTTTCACGGGATAAGTGTAGCCCATCTTCCAAGGCTTGCAAGCGCATTGCGCAAAAACGTATGCCGTTCTTGCGCAACATCCTCTTTCGCGAATTATTCAGCGGAGTAAGATAGTGGCCATGTCTATTGAGCGGAACCCCTACAGCCCCCGAACCCGCGTGCCATTCATGACAAAAAGAAAGGTCCATACATGAGAAAGATCGCAGAGATCGCGGCTCTAGCCGCATGCTTCTTTTCGACCGTCTCGTTGTCGGCAAACGAGGCCTTGCCGATGCTCGACAACACGCATGATCGCGTTCAGACGTCGCTGAAACCCGGACTCAGGCGAATCGGAACCCTCCGGCCCCGCAGCGCAAAAGAGGTCGGACGCTCGAACATCGCCATCGGCTGCGAAATGTTGCCGCGCAACTACGGGGATTTCGATAACTTCAAAGCCTACATCGCGCCGCTCGGCATCGTGCGCATCCGTATCCAAGCCGGCTGGGCCAAGTGCGAAAAGACCCCCGGCACGTTCGATTTCGCATGGCTCGACCGACAGGTCGACTACTGCCGCGGGCACGGGCTGGAGGTCCTGCTTGAGACTTCATACGGCAACCCGATCTATCCCGGCGGCGGCGGTCCGTCGCTCTCGGACGGACTTCCTTCCGGCGAGGCCGCCCTCGCCGCATGGGACGCGTGGATCAACGCGCTGGCCTCGCACTACAAAGACCGCGTCAAGGACTGGTCCACCTGGAACGAGCCGGACGGCTGCAAAATAAACACGTCCGAGATTCTTGCCGACAACAACATCCGCACGGCCGAAATCATCAAGCGGCTCATTCCCGACGCGCGGATTGCGGGTCTGGTGCTGTGCTGGCCCAACGTGAAATACGCCGAACCCTACATGAAGATTCTCAAAGAAAAAGGCAAAGCGGATCTCTTCACATGGATGATCTACCACGACTACTCCGTCAACCCCGACACCTGTTACCCGAAGGTCATGGCCTTCGCGGACATGATTCACCGCTATGCGCCGGCCCTCAGGATCTGGCAGGGCGAGTCCGGAGCCACCTCTAGTCCCCACTACTCTGCGCCGATCTCATCGGGCGAGTGGAACAGCGAGTTGACGCAGTGCAAATGGAACGCGCGACGCCTGATCGGCGACCTCGGGCACGGCCTCGAATCACTCATCTTCACCATCTACGACCCCGCCTACGACCAGCCTCAACGTTACACAAAATTCGTCGACCCGCTCTGGATCCGTACCCGCGAGGACCGTTTCATGAAGCGTATGGGACTGATCAAATGCAACGAGGACTTCAGAGTGCTGAAGGTCAAACCCGCCTATTACACCGTCCAGAACATCGCGTCGCTCTTCGACCGTACGCTAGAGCCCGTCACCGGCTTCACTTGCGACGTCCAGTGCGCAAAGCCGACGTCCGTCTACCTGTTCAGAAAGCAGAACGGCGGCCCGCACCTGCTGGCGTTCTGGGACTGTTCGAGTCACCCCGAAAACGACAATCCGACGTTCTCCGCACAGTTTTCGCTGTGCGGCGTCGATTTCGACGAACCGGTCTGGGGCGATACGGTCACGGGCGCGATTTACGAGTTACCCAAAGACCGCTGTTTTTCCGAAGGCGGGCGAACCGTTCTGAAAGATGTGCCCCTGTATGATGCTCCGGCGTTCATCACCGACAAACGCCTCGTTATCGACTGACCCATCCCCTACATTCCTGACACCAATGGGCCTGTTTTTTGTCTCGTGAACGGTTATTCGCCGTCACGAGACGAGCGGTGGTTCAGAGCGCAGCGCAACCGCAACCTGCTATAAAGGATATCCCTGAACCGAAGATGCCCAACCTTGCCTGCGCCACCGTCTCGCTTTTTTCAACCGCCCGGCTCTCTGAGCGCAGCCTCCGCCGGCGCGGCAACTTAACCCCGCCGACCTTATCGCCGCTGCGCCGTTCGAACCTCTCGACTTGGAGACGGTCAGGGATCCGCCCTCTGCTCAAACAACCGCTACTCTTGCCCGAACGTCTGTTTTCGATCATAGCCCGGTTCCACGGACAGAACCCGGACATTATTCGAGCGCATTATTTTGGTCCGCCAGAAATCGTCGTGCGTCCACTAAAAATTCTTCGGAAAGTTCATATTCCATTCGGCTTGTTTTTTGATAGATTTAAAGTATTACAAATATGGTTCGATTTTTAATTAGGAGTGAAGCATGAACAAAAAAAAGCACGGCCCTGTTGATTTTCGCAACGCGTCTTTCGGCATTCGCTTGTTTTGTATCAGTCTGGCCCCTCTCCGCGCAAGCCGCTCAACGCACGTGGACGGGTCTCGGCTCGGATGCCTTATGGTCCACCTCCGCCAACTGGGACAGCGGCGTTCCCTCATCCAGCGACATCGTCCTCTTCTCGGGATCCGGCAACGGCAAGACGGTTCCCGCGCTCGGAGGAACCGTCACCTGCGCGGGACTCACTTTCGCCGCGGATGCAGCGCCCTATACGATCGGTACGGCGGGCGAAACGAATATCCTCGCCGGAGGTCTGGTTTCCTTAGCCGCTGGTTCCGCCAGCGACCAGACGATAGCAGCCACTCTTCTTCTGGGCGGCACCGTGAATCTCTATAATTACGAACCGACTCGCACGCTCTTCATTAACGACCTCACGGTAAACGCCAACCGCAGTCTCTATATATATGGGACAGGTCCCGTCACATTCGGCAAACTCCAACGCCCCGTCGCCAACGAAACAGCCTCAGACGTGAACAGTATCCGCGTTGAAACCCGTATTAACGCCCCTGTCACCTGCACAGACCGCATGACGATCGGAGAGCTCTGGAATTATGACTATCCCCTCAATCTCAACCTCGCCCCGCATACCACCAACATCTTCTGTAAAAGCAGCTGGAGTCTGGCTGTTGACCGCGGCGGGAACATCAACGGCGGCGAAGGCACGGTCCTCATCCTGCGCCAGTCTGATCCCGCCCAACAGGGCCGTTTCGCCATTCAGAACGGCACCGTCACGATCCCTGTCCAGCTTTCGGGTCCCGCCGGCCTCAACTGTGTTGGCGGCTGGGTCCGCGGCACTTTGGTTCTGGCCAACGCCGCCAACGATTTTGCAGGTTCCATTACCATCGACCGGGGCAATTGCATCGAGGTCCCTTTTCTCGCCGCCACAGGGACGGACCAGCCCCTCGGCAAAAGCAACACCTTCACCTTCACCAATCCGCTCGACAGTGGCGTCTTTGCCCGCCTGCGCGTGACGGGTAACAACCCGTCCTCCACAGACCGCGCCTTCGCGATCGATAAAGACAGCGCCGTCATCGAAAACGCCGGCACAGGCCTGATTACCCTCTCAGGCCTCATCTCCGGCAACGGAACGATCATTTTCGACGGGGCGGGGCCGATCACTTATTCCGGAATCCGCTCCGGTGCCGGAGGTCTCTCAAAATCCGGAAGAGGAACGCTAACCCTCACCGGCGCAAACACCTATAGCGGAGCAACTGTTGTCAGCAACGGAAAGCTCATCATCGCCGCAGGCGGCACGCTCGGCACAGGCGCGCTCACCCTTGCCGCAGGCAGCACGCTCAGCATCAACCCGTCCGCGGCCTCGGATTTCTCACTCACGCTCCCCGCCACCACGCTGAACGCGTCCGCCAGCCTCTTTGTCGCCGCGCCCGCATCAGGAACCTCCACGATCACGATCCCAACGCTCACCGCAAGCAATGCCGTTTTCTCGGTCACCGCGCCTGACGCCGGCGCCTCGAACCGCATTTTCATCAACAGCCTATCGGAAGGCCTCGTCCCTTGGATCACACTCAATGGCGGTCTCGCCGCCTACTCCATCGCCAACGGGCTGACACCTTACACGCCCGCTTCAGTCAGTCACATCGCCACGCTCGGCGCAATCGTCCCGGACGCACCTGACGGTGCCGCCGTGATCGACACATTAGGAACCGGCGGTCCCGACACGCTCGCCGACACGCTCACATCCCTTGCGCTCCTCTCCCAAGAACACGCGTCCGACGCCCTCGTTGACTTCGGTGGCGGCACCCTTGCCGCGACACTGGCCCGACAGACATCCGGTGCAGGCGCACTCACCCTTCAGAACGGCATCCTCACCGCCAACGGGGCCAACACCAACGCCGCCCTCGCCGGCATCGGAACGCTCTCCCTCGTCACCCTCACCGACGACGCATACACCGGCATCTCCACCGCCAAAACCTACACGCACCTTCTGGACTTCGGCAGTCAGCCGACAGCATCGATCAACGGCGTCGCCTTCACAAAGACCACAGCCGCCTCCGGCACCGTCGGCAGCT
>CAZTDL010000284.1:0-5980 GCA_964612775.1 uncultured Lentisphaeraceae bacterium | reverse complement strand
TGATTGAACGATGAAAACGATCTGCTCCATTCTTTCCCTAGGGGTCCTCCTCGCTTGGCACGGGCTTGCGTCGGAGAGGCCCACCGAGCACGGCTCATGCGCTTGGCAAAACGCGGCGTTTTGCCAAGCCGTCATGAAGCCGTTTGTTGGCCTCCGAATCTGTTCATTAATTGACCGAGAGTCACGATGTGAATGCCTTGCCACTCCCGCATGTATGGGAGATGTTCGTCGGAATAGAGTCCCCTTGCACCTGAGCCGTCTGGCTCTACAGAGTGGTCTTGATCGTGATCGGTTCCTCACGCCAAAAGGCGAAGTTGACCTCAATGAAGCTGAACCATATATACTCTGACCGATTCCGGGCACGGACTTCAACGAGGAAGAAGCGCAATGCTTGGAAAGGGTCAGTGCCAAGAACCAGTGGCCCGAGCGACATCCTGCCATCGACGCTGGTTGTTCCCGTCCACTTCGGTGTTCTGCCGAGTGTTTGCTGATAGTAATCGTTGCGGTTGGACCTGTAGATACGAACCTGAGCATTGCTCAGTGGCGAGCCGTCGCTGCGGAGCACCTGCAACACGGTATTCTCGCGCTGGTAATCAATCCAAGAGTGATTTATTACAGGGAAAGCCGTTGCCTCTCGATTTATGATTTCCGCGTCCCATGGATGCGGCGGCCCGAGACGGTCCATGAGCGTCCCGCCGAAGGGGTCGTAGTCTTTGGATGGTATCGCCTGGTGGGTGATGGGATTATCTTCCGCCTCAATTCTAAGCGCGTAGAAGTCAGGCAACCCCAGCATGTGGCCTAGTTCGTGACACAGAATCCGGGCGGAGCGCTCCGTAAACATGTCCTTCGGTCCTCCGGATTCATCTCTGGCCCCGTGCACCTCCAAGGAAGAAACCCACGGGCAAGGCCAGTTTGCGCCGCCGGCCCCTTCGTCCATCGCCACAAGAATATAGTCATGGGTGTGACTCTCGTAATCTGCGGGAAGGCTCATCCCCCCGGAGTTGCGCGGTTGCACGCAGCCGGTATCTTTGGTCTTGTCGTACGTGCGTATGTCGGTCACGTAGAACCTGCGCCTGATGCCTCCCTTTTCCAAATGCGTGTTAATCTCCTCAACCATGGCCTTGATGCGTTCGGCCGCATCCGGATGGGGCGTTAGCGTTTGCGCCTCGACGGCGAAGGCCAGTGCGTGGCGGATTGATGACTCATGAGGTTTGCGACGACCGATACCGCCCATCTGCTCCCTGGTGAAAATATCGTTCATCGTTTGCCATGCCGCATTATTGGCTCCGGCGCGGTAAGCGGACCGGACCTCGCGACGTTGCTCTTCGGTGGCACCGGCTTCATCCAGAACGCGTGACAGGTGAGGTGATGCGTCACCGGCAATCTGACCGCCCAGACGCGCGAACGGCACCCAGCTTCCGGAGCTGAAGCGGATGCCGCGCGGCACAGGCTGGACGGTGCCGTTCCTGCCGCCCTGCTGGCGGGAAAAGGCGGTGACGTTCATGGACGAAGGCGCTGGCGAGGATAAAGGTGTGGGCGGAGGTTCGACTGAAGCGGAAGGCGGGAGTGTGGCGTCCGATGTCTGGCGCAACCCGGCGAAAACTTCCCGGAACCGATCCACGGTCCTAGGGCCGTAAAACAGCCAGACCGCATCGACTTCACCGGCAATCATTTTGATATGCGTGACCACCTCATTCGCCGACAAGAGCGTTCCGTCGTCTCTGTTCATGAACGAAATCTGCACGTACACTTGAACTTTGGGATTGGCATTGCGGAGCCTTTTTACGACTTTAAGCACTTTTTCGACGTCAAAGCCGGCTGATTTCTGGAAGGCCTGCGCCTGTACGACCACAACATCCGCTTCCCGGGCCGCCGCTTCGCCTCCGGGAAAGATCAGCCGAACGAATAGCGGCCCGAAGTTGTAAGTCAACTTTGCGGCGCGCGCCAGCAGGCCGACTTGGCGCTCACGGGTGATAAGTTCTTCACCCTTGGAGCCGTTCTCCATATTGTAACCAAACAGAGTTGCTCCGTGCTGCCGGGCCTGTGCCATGAGCAAGGACATCTTTTCGTCGCTCATGGCCTGCCATTCGCCGTCGGCATTACGCTCGTGACTGGGGCCGATGAACAGAGCATCTTGCGGCCGGCAGTTACCGTTCCCAAGAGGTCCAGAGTGTCCGGTTTTGCGGCGATGATGTCGGTTGGACGGGCAAGCCGGTTGAAGAGTTTCACGTCCGAAGCGTCTATGAGGATGAAACCGAGCGGGACGGTCAGGTATGCTTCCTTCTCCGGCCGGGCCACCTTGCCGCTGTTGACGTCGCTTGCCCGGAGGTATGCCGACGGCAGCAGGTTCATCACAATCGCAGTGGCCAAGATTGTGCGTGTCATGGTGGTGTCCCTTGTATCCAAGAGTGTTTGGTGCCCGTTTCGCCAAATTCGTACTATTCTGCCGTTTTACTCAGTTTTTCTCCGTCTGACGAAAAACGAACGACCGTTGCGCCTTCACACAACTTCCCGCATGTGGCGTCAATTTGCTGGCAGGAGCCATCTTTGCCCCACCTCTCTTCTGTCGGCCACCGTCTTGTTGGGCAGCTATTATCGTTTAGTGCGAGTGTGCCTTGACATAGGATTGCAAGACCGCATTGATACGCGTCTGGTATCCGGGGCCTTGCCCCTTGAACCAGTCAATCACCCGAGGGTCGAGGCGGAGCGAAAGAGCCACCTTCTTTTCGGGCATGCGAATGACCATTTTCTTAAACATGGCTTTATCGATTGGGGGAATGTCGGTGAAGTCGATCTCCTCGTCCTTCATTCCGTGCAACCGTTTCCAGTCAGTCCCCGATTTCTTCTGTGCAGATGCTTTGTTCATGACGGTTAGCCTTTCGTGCGGAAACGATTCGAGTCGTTCCTGTTTTCGGTTCGGTGTAAACGACAACAGCCAAAATGTCATTCAGCCAGCCGATTCCGATCCACCGGTCTTCTCCGTATTCTTTCCCTTGATCCAAAAACGTCACCATGGGATAGTCGAACACGGCGGCCACATCGGAAAAGTCAATGCCGTACTTCCGCCGGTTCACTGCGTTCTTTGTCTCATCACATGTGAATTTCATCGTCACCAGTGTATATACGTTGCGTATCTACGTCAAGGGTGTTTTGGGCATTTCGGCATTATCAAAGGAACCACAGCCCCATTGCCCATGCGGGGTTTGTAAGAATTCCAGCGGCTGTTGAAATCCAAAGGCTGTGTCGCAATGAGAGATCCCGCTTTTTATGGCAAACGCGAAAACGATAATCGCGATACTGATTGCAGAAAAGATAAAGTTCAATCCGAGAAGTGGGGCCGCCCATGCACCCTCGCCTTTAAGTCCAAGGATCTCAGTTACGAGTCCGGTCAGAGAATCCGCGAGGACCGCTCCTATGCGGTCTGCAATCTGCCTCCAAAGCGTAAGCCAAATAAGTGATCGCGACATCTGCTGGACGGACACTGAGCCAATGCGCTGAGCAGGCAACCCTATTACGACGAAGTTCAGCCCGTAGTTCGCTGCCATGAGCAGTAAAGCGATGGGGATGGCTGCCATCACATTGTCGCATGGAGTACGCAAGAAATAGGAGACGAGATCAATTCCGTCCGCGAGCACCATCCAGGGGGTCATCGCACGGGTGATGATCAATGCCATTATTTCTTTTCGGTTCATAATCATGCCCAACCGTCGAGCGCTTGGCACGGCACAGCCGTTGCCAAAGCGCTCTGGTTAGAGATGATTTTACGACTTCTTGATGTCCCACATCGCAAGCAAATCAGGATCAACAACCTTCTCATTTGTTGTTGTCAAAGTGTAAACCCCGGGCTTTGCAGCGCGAATCACGTCCAAAAGAGGGGGCATGTTCCATTTCTCCCCTTCATGAACACCTTTAAGCGCGATCAAGATTCCTTCTCGGGTTGCAGATTGAATGACTCCATGAAGTTCGCACCTTCGAATTTCTTTATCGTTATCATCCAAGTAAGATAAGCCGACAAGCAGATACTTGCCTTCATAAGAAGCGGCGACTTTCTCGTCGAACGGAAGAGGTGTCGATTGAGTGTTCATCTCTTTTTAAGTCTCTAACGTCGGAGGCCATACACGGCGGTTACGCCGTTGTGTGTGCTGACTGGTTGACTGCAAACCGTTGTTTCACCGTCTCTCTCATTAGGATGATTATTGTAAACACCCCGAGAATCGTTCCGAATGGCATCAACATGCACTCGAATGCGCCCACCACGATGCAGTAGGTCCGTGACACGCGTTTTTTCAGTTTCATGGCGGCTACAAGTATCGCCACGGCCAAGGACCAGCCGCAGACGACGAAAACTCCGCCCAGAATCACGAACATCCATCCGAACAGAGCCGGGGACGGATTCGACCCATCGAACTTGCCGAAGATCATGGCGAAACCAACCGCCACATGAATCAGAGGAAAACACGCGAAGAGAGCCGTCAAACCTGCGACAACGAAATGGAAGATGGCGAGAAGGTCGAGGTGTTTTTCATCGTCTGTCATTAGTTTCTCCTTTCAGCCCTTTTGCTCAACCAGACTACGTGACATAAGATTGCTACTAAGATGCTAAACAGTCCACCAACAGCACGGATGGTGGCATCCTTCTGCCAACTGTAACCAAGTATCGAGATTAACACAGTGTCATAGATAGCGCAGCCGATAACGGCCAGCGGCACCGCAAGACATCCGACGAGGATGAAAGGTACGTCGCTGGTTTTGCGGCGTCGTGCCACGGCCGCGAGACGAAAAAGCAGTAGCAGCGTTGCGATGCCGAGAAAAATCATTCCGGTTAATCCGGCAGGCACATACCCCCTGATATTGTCTCGATAGACGTAGGCAATATCCCGTCGCTTCCACCGTTTTGTTCGGCAGTCGTTTCAAAGTTGTTTAACGTAGTCTTGCCCTGCGTAAAAGAAGCGAAGGACATAGACCCTGCGGGCTTTCCCATCAATCCGGAAAATCAACAGGTAATTGGCAATCAGCGCTTTGCGGTATCCTTTTCTCTTTAGATACTTGTCCTCGCATTCACTGAACATCCGAGGTGTGCGCCTGAGACTTCCATAACAGGCCTCGACGTTGTCCAAAAACGTCCCGGCGGCTGACGGATTCGCCAGTTTAACAGCGATGTATTCCACAATGCCGTCCACGTCCTGCTCGGCAAATTCCGTTATGAGAAGTTCATACATGGTGCTTTGCCCGAAGGCGCTTCAAGGATGTTTCCGCCGCGACCGTCTTTCCTGCTGATATCTGCTGCTCGGCTTCATCCAGTTTTGCGTAGATGTCGAGTCTCGCCAGACTTTCCTCATAACGTTTCATGCTCATGATGACCATGTCGCCATAGCCGTTTTTCGTGATGAAAATCGGAGCATCCGCCAGTCGGCACTTTTGTGAAATCTCAGCCGTATTCTTCAAGTCTCTGATGGGTATGATTTGCGGCATCGCCAATCCTCCTTATGTGTGGCCTCATAATACCATAATAGGGCCATGAAAGCAATAGGCGGATGAACGGATATCATTTCGACCCATCTTGATCGGAAAAGGGAACAGCCGATGGCTCGTTCTCATTTTACCATCTTGCTCTTCCATCCCTTGCCGACACCACCGAAATTGTGTGACTGATGTAATTGGTCTCCGGGAACTGCCGTCGAAGCGACGTCTTGAAGGAAAGCGAGGAATTTGCCGGCAGATAGTAGCAGTAATCCTCCTTCTGTCCTGTGTCGGACCGACGGCCTGTTGCATCCTGAAACTCCACTTGGAACCGAATGTCTTTCCACGGGATTGGACTGTTGTTCATGATGGTTCCCATCACGGCAACTATATTCCCTCCTGGTATTGGCCGCATAACGGTACGCGACCTCTCCTTTTCCTTCCCCAAGAAGCGCCCCGAGTTCGCCTCGCCCGAACACCTTTTTGCAAATCTCCAGCGTCTTACTAGGCGACCGTTAGC
>CAZTDL010000283.1:0-5994 GCA_964612775.1 uncultured Lentisphaeraceae bacterium | reverse complement strand
GTTTTCGAAATAGGAGCCGTATGAAACTGACCTCGCAGATGATCAAGGATTTCGCGGCTTCGCTGGGGCGTCCCTGCCTCATAGGCGTGGCGAACATCGAGCGTTTCAAAAACGCGCCGCGACAGATGCATCCGAGCAACCTTTTCCCCGAGTGCAAGTCGGTGATCTCGGTGGTTGCGCCGTTTCCGCGCGGCACGTATCGGGGCATTACAGAGGGTACGTATTGGCCGAACTACACGTACTATTCGTACAATCGGCTCAACAATCTCTTTCGGCCCCGCATCACCTATGACGTTTCGTGCTTCATCGAAGACCACGGCTGGGAAGCGGTGCCGCTTTATCCGGCCGTCCCGGAGCGCGGCGGGCTGCACGCACCGGTCATGCCGGGACGCCCCGCGCGCGAGATCAATCTCAATGTGCGCATCGCCGCTGTGGCCGCGGGGCTGGGCGAAATCGGCTGGTCCAAAGTTTTCCTGACGAAGAAATGGGGGCCGCGCGTGCGCATCGGCAACATTTTGACCGATGCGGAATTGGAACCCGATCCGCTCGTGAAGCCGGGCACGCTTTGCAACCGCTGCATGAAGTGCGTACGGACCTGTCCCGGGTGCGCCATTCCGAAGCCCGACGAAAAGCCGCCGGTCCGAATCATGATCGACGATCAGGTGTACGAATGGGGCGACGTCGCCATGGGCCGCTGCACGCTGACCCATCACGGTCTCAACCGCGAGGTGTCGCCGTTCCTGATCAAGGATTTCCCGACCGTGGATTTCAAGGTGCGCGAAAGCCGCGTGTCGGAAGAGTTGGCCTACCGCATGGCGTACACGCTGGCGACAGGCACGTGGGTGGCCTCGGAAGAGTTTCCGCACGGACATATCGTGGACTATTACCACCAGATCCTCGGTCACGTCGGGTACTTCGCGATCTGCGGCGCACAGGGGTGCATCCGCAGTTGCATGGACAGTCTGGAGAAACGGCACGCCATCGGGCAATCCGACTTTCCGACTGCGGTCTCGCCGCGCGGCCAATGGAAACTGCGCACGCCGGATCGGGAACAATCGATCGGCATCCCCGAGGGAAGCTGCGCGGAGTTGTATCGCGAACCCGATTTACAAGCGGGGAAGTGGGCCTGAAAGGAAAAGGCTGCGATGCGAAAAGAAACGGCGTCCCGCCCCGCCCTCGGCACATTCGGGCAATCAGTGTAAACGAAAACAGAGAGGACCATTATCAAATGAAGAAAACGCAATGGATTGTCATGACCGTTTGCGCGGCGGGATTGCTGCAAGCTGCGCCGCTGAATGAGAAAGAAGCGAAAATCGTTCAAGCGCGCCTGGTGCCCGCGCCGCAGTCGGTCACGCTGACGGACGGTCCTGATGTGGTGCTCAACGGAACGATTGAGGTGACGCTCGCGTGCGCAAAGAATGAACAAAGCGCCGCCAAGGAAGTGGCGCGGCTTTTCAAGACGTGGTTTGGTTTTTCACCTAAATTGGCGACGAAAACGGACGCGCATGCGCCGCAGAAAGCGGACGCGTATCGGATTGCGGCTTCAAAGGGCGCGCTGGCGATCGCGGCGGCGGATGTCGGCGGCGCGAGAAACGCGATGCGCACGCTGCGGCAGATCGCAGAACCGGTGCGCGGCACGCGCGAGCTAAAGGCTTACTTCGTGCCTGAGTTGGTGATCGACGACGCGCCGGCCATGGCGTTCCGCGGATTTCACATCTGCTGGTTCCCCGAAAACACGCCGGTGCAGATCGAGCGCTACATCCGGCTGGCGGCCTACTACAAAATGAACGAGATCGTCCTGGAGTCGTGGGGCACGTTCGTTTCGGAAAAACATCCCGAGCTGGCGTGGCCGGGCAGCACGATGACCGTAAAAGAAGTGAGGCGCTTGGTCAAGATCGCCGACGGACTGGGCGTGACGCTCATTCCGCAGCTCAACCTCTTCGGCCACGCTTCCGGGGCACGCAGTTGTTCGGGAAAACACGCGGTCCTTGATTTCCATCCCGAACTCCAACCGCTATTCGAACCTTTGGGTTGGACGTGGTGTCTGAGCAATCCCGAAACGGTCAGCCTGCTCGAAGAGCGGACGCTGGAGATGCACGACGCGTTCGGGCGTCCGCCCTATTTCCATGCGGGATGCGACGAGGCGGACGAGATGGGAACGTGCGAAACCTGCCGGCGCTCGGATTATCCGCGCGTGGTGGCTTCGTTCCTGTCGCGGATGCATGACACGCTGGCGGCGCGAAACTGCCGGATGATGGTGTGGCACGACATGTTCCTGCGGGCAGGCGATCCGCGCTGGAAGGGGTATTACGCCAACGGCGCGCCGTGGGCCGAGACGCTGCTGGACGCGCTGCCGAAGGACACCGTCGTCTGCGACTGGTATTACGGCGCTCCGCAAAAGGGAGAGAAGGCCGGCACGACCTATCCGACGCTGCGCTATTTCAAGGCGAAGGGATTTCCCGTACTGACGTGTCCGTGGGAAAACAGGGCGGGGTATGAGGCTCAGAGCGCGGCGGTGAAGGAGATCGGACTGGACGGCATGCTCTGCACCGCATGGCATCACCTGTACGGCGACACGCTGGGGCCGATCTACCTCCGCGCGGCCCATGCGACGTGGGGCACCCGTCCGACGGGCGGATACGAAAATCTGGTCTTCGCGCGGCATCTGCGGCAGGTCGGATGGGACATTCCGGTGAAGACGTACGAAAACACGGGATTCTTCAACAACCAGCTTCCTGAAAAGAGCGCCACGCCGCGATAGTTCCGCATTTCGTCGGATACGTTTTGTCCAACGGCCGAGTCGTTTAACCAGCCAACAGGACGTTGCCGACGAAGAGAAGGATCAAACGGAGCGGATGTGGCACGCATCCGATAGACGTCACGCAGACGGCAAAAAGCATGGCCGGATGCGGGCCATAACAGGCATTTACGATTATTCCGATTGCGATGCGGTCGAACGGCTGCGCTTAGGTTTATGCGCGCCGATCTCGTGCGTCTCGGCCGCGTGTCGTTGCCTGACGATACCGTGTTGCGCGAGGAATTCGCGCTCTGCCGTTGCGACGTGAAAAACCCGCTACGTTAACTCGCGCAAAAAAATGCCCGTGCAAAGGCTTTGTCTGAAGTTCATGGAGATGGGGCACACGTGCATTCCATCCGTGCAGAAACCGATCTTCCCAGCGCCGATCGGGCCGCGCCCTCTGTTCGGTTATCTGATTCCGCCGTCCCTCATCGGCACCGACACGGGGCAACTCCCCTGCCACCCGCCGTCCCGTCTGCGCAACAAGATTCATTTCAAAGACCTGTCTCTTCGTTATCCATCACACTCGCTCACTTCAGCAGGAATGCGTAGGGTCCCAGCATGATCTTGTCGCCATCAACAATCGCCTCGATCATCCCGTCGGACACGTTCACCGCAAGCGTGATTTTTTTGCCGCCCGGCAGCAAGCGCGAGAATGCGTAGACTTTATCTTCAGGAACGGCGTCGTGCCACACAAGCGGCGCGTCAAAGAGCGCGGGGTTGTCGTGCCGGAGGCTGCAGAGCCGCTTCACCAGCGCCCGCCGCTCGACGGCCTTCGCGTCGCCGGCGCGAGACCAGTCCACGTGCCAACCGCCGTGATCGCGGTTGGAAAAGATCGACTGCGGGGAGGCGTCGGCGATCTCCTGTCCGTTGTAGAGCATCGGGATGCCGTCAAGGAGGAAGACGGTGGCGATTATGGACGCGTTCGCCGCCGCGCCGTACAGCTCCTCCTTGCGCTTCTGGCCGGGGTTGACGTTCGCGAAATCATGGTTCTCGAAGCAGCGCATCCAGTGAAAGTCACGGGGAAAATCCTCGCGCGCCTTTCCCCACGCCGTGCGGAGAAGATGGGCCGGAGCTTTTCCGGCGAGTACGTCCGCCAACGTCCACTGCGTGTAAAAGCCGTACGAGAGATCAAACGCCTCGATCTGGTCGTCGCCCTTGAGCCCCTCGCACATCATGAACACGTCCGGCTTGAGCGCGCGGCACCGGCGGTACCCCTCCTCCCAGAAGTCGACGGGCAGCATATCCGCGACGTCGCAGCGGAAGCCGTCCACGTTGTAGTCTTTGATGAACCCCGTCATGTTCGCGTAGAGGTACTCGCGCACGGCGGCCTTGGAGACGTCCATCTCCGGGAAAGCCCAGTCGCCGAGCCTGGGCGTGCCGTCGGGGTTTCGCACAACGAAGTCCGGGTGGTCCTTCAAGAACACGGCCGTCGGCCCGCAGTGGAAATAGACGAGGTCGAACATCACCTTCATGCCGAGCCTGTGCGCCTCGTCCACGAACGCCTTCAGGTCGGCCGCCGTGCCGTATTCGGGGTCGACGGCGAAAAAGTCCTTCTGCCGATAGGGGTTCTTCGGGTTACCCAGCCGGCACTGCTTTTGGCGCGCGCTCCAGTACTTCGGGTCGGGGTCATCGTCCGCGAGCTGGTGCGGGGTGAGGTAGATGATGTCCACGCCGAGTTCCCGGAGTTCCGGCAGCTTCGCGCGGGCGGCGGCGAACGTGCCCTCGGGCGTGAACATGCGGGTGAAGATCTGATAACATCACGCTCCCCCGCAGGAACGCCGGGACAGGGCGCGCCATGCAGGACGCCGCGCCGTGCGCGCTGCCGTAGGTGGGCAGGAAACGCGCCTCGGGGAGCTGCGCCCCGCGCGGCAGGCGAACGAGCTCCGGCACGCCCTTCGCCCCCAGCATCCAGCTCTGCGGCGGCAGGCGGAGGCGGCCGGTGACGGCGTCGAGCGTCGCGCCGGGGCCGGCGAGGAAGGCGTGGAAACCGGCGGGGACCGTGACGACGAGGTCCTTTCCGGAGATATTCACTGCGGTGAGCCACTCCGTGCCGTCCGCGAGCGGACGGCGGAACGCGTACAGCTCGTGCGGGAACGGCGTCGCGATGAATTCCGTCGGGGCGTCGAATAGGGACGGGCGGTCGTGGCGGAGCCGGCCGAGGGCGCGGACGAGCGCGAGGCGATGGCCGCCCTCCGGCGTGAAGGCCCGGGACCAGTCGACGCCCCACTTGCCGTGGAAGCGGTTCGCCCAGATGCTGTGCGGCGCGGTGTCGGCGATTTCCTGCCCGTTGTACACCATCGGCACGCCGTCGAGCGTGAAGAGGGTCACGAGCAGCGCGTCGTTGAGGGAAAGGCCGTACTTCGCCTCCCAGCGCTTCTCGCCGGGCGCGCAGTTCGCGTAGTCGTGGTTTTGGAAGCAGCGCATCCAGTGGAACCCCTTCGGGAAGCGGGCTTCGCGCTGCACGCAGTTGACGGACAGGTTCGTGGCGGACCCTTTGCCGGCGAGAAAGTCGCGGATCGCGGCCTGCATCGGGAAGGCGTAGCAGAGATCGAACGCCACCTGCTGTTCGCGCGGGTCGCTCCCCTCGCACAGCATCACCACGTCGTCCTTCACAGCCTTGTTGCGGCGGTAGGCCTCCTCGCGGTACCAGAGCGGCAGCATGCCGCCCACGTCGCAGCGGAAGCCGTCGCACGTGAATTCGCGCAGGTACCAGGCCATGTTCTCGAAGAAATACTCGCGCACGGCCGGGTTCTTCACGTCGAGCCGGGGGAAGGCTCATTCCCCGAGTTGGAAGGAGCCGTCCGCGTTGCGGAGCACCCAGTCGGGCTGGTCTTTGAGAAAGACGGCGTTCGGTCCGCAGTGGTAGTAGACGAGGTCGAAGAGCACTTTCATGCCCAATCCATGGGCGGCGGCGACAAAGTCTTTCAGATCCTGCTCCGTGCCGTATTCGGGATCGACGCCGAAATAATCCGCGATGCGGTAAGGGTTGCAGGGGTTCCCCAAGCGGCTCTGCTTCTGGCGGGCGCTCCAGTACTTGGGGTCTGTGCCGCGGTCGGCCGTCGCCACCGGGCAGAGGTAGATGATGTCCGTGCCCAGCGACTTCACGAACGGCAGCCGGGCCTCGGCCGCCTTGAGCGTGCCCTCCGGCGTGAAGGGGCGCAGGAAGAGCTGGTACATCACAGCACCGCGCAGGT
>CAZTDL010000282.1:0-5998 GCA_964612775.1 uncultured Lentisphaeraceae bacterium | reverse complement strand
AGTGTTACTTTTAACGGGTGCGGCCAACGGGCACGGTGCGCCGATCTGGAGAAACGATAGGTTATATCGGGTTATACAGTCAACGCTAAAAAAGTCGTCTATGGCAAAGAAACGGAACCGGCTTTACGAAATCAGATCAATCCTTGGGCTAACTCAGGCTGACTTCGGCCAGCGGCTTGGCGTCACGAAAACCTATATTTACCTGATCGAATCCGGCCGCAAGCCGCTTTCAGAAAAGATCCTAGACCTCGCCGAGATGCTTCTTGCCCAGTACGATCCCAAGAAACCCGAGACCATCCCGGCAGACCCCCTCGCCCAACTCCGCGCCGAACTCGCCGAGTGCAAAGCCCAACTCAAAGAGGCCCACGCCACCATTGCCGCACAAAACCAGACCATCGTCCTCCAAGCCCGTACCATCGCTTCCCTCCACGCGGCGGCCTCCCCCAAGCGCTAACCCACACCAGCGGATAGTTCCGCAATATGACATTCCGACTTTGAAATGATTCCTACTACCCGCAGAACGTTAGACGCTTTGCACCGCAGGTCGTTGGTCGTGCGTCGTAAAATAACAGCCCCCTTTTTTTCAAATTGACTTTTTCTGTCTTTCGTTTACATCTGACAAATCGTCACAATCATTCGCATAACCTGCATGTATTTGTAATTGCATGTCGGGTTTTAATCGGGGCAACGCAACGGTTTTGTCTGTAAATTCATAAAAGCGAGTCATGCGGGCATACCCTCCGTGTTGAGATAAATCTTCCCGGTCTCCCATTCCGCGCCAATCTCGGAGAGGACGGCCGACACCAGCCTGAGGCGCGAAGTCTCGTTCGGGAAGAGGCCCGCGACACGCGTCCTGTTGCGCATGGGCCCGGGAAGGTCGAAGACGGCGAGGCCCTCCGGTATGTTGTCCTCCATCCACGCGGCGAGCTTGGACCGGGTCTTCGAATCCTTCTCGACCGCTGCGGCGAGCAGACTCTTTGCGCGACGGCGCGTTGAAGACCACCCGGATGTCGGCGGCCTCCCCGGACTTCAGGTCGTGCTTCGTGGTGTGAGACTGCGCATCGCGATGCCCTGGACGCACATCTCCGCCATAGCCAGCACCAGAGCCCTCTCCTGCCGCTGCCACGCTCCGCCTCGGGTTGCTCTGCCCATAAGCCCTCTTGAGGGGTTTCTGAAGCGTGAACCCCCATCGGCCGAGGTGTTCGCCCACGCTGCGCACAGCCGGCTCGACCCCGAACCGTTCCAGTATATCAGCCGCCGCACGGCCCCCCTCGTCCAGAAGGCGAAAGGCATCTTCATCTGTTCCGGCCGCTTGTCGCAGATAAGTTTCCGCGCCTCGGCCTCCTGCGCCGGCGAAAGCAGCCTCTTCGTCCCCGTCTTCCGACCGCGCGCCTTAGGCCTGAGCGCGGCGTTGACCGCACCCCAGTCCCGTCAGCTCCGCGACCGCCATGGGGCCGCACTCTTTCTTGCTCAGGCGGACGACTTGTTTCCTTCTTTCGTAAAACCCCTCGGGCGCCTTCCTCGCATCTATGCTTTCCATGCCCCTGATGACAACAAAGTCATTCATCAAAAGAACACTATTATCGCAATATTTATGTGCCGAGTCTATAAACTCATTTACGCTTGAATCAACGCCATATAGCAAGCTTGTTGAAAACGGTCTTCACCGCCTCGCAAAGTAAACTCCGGCAAACAAATTTAAGGCCTGAGACGGATTCAAAACGTAACCGTAAAATTGCCTTCCGTTTTGCAGTGACTGCAGTCCCGCTTGTTCATGACATCTCGATACGCGCCCATCACGGTAGGGTTATACCCCATCGTTTGGAAACATTCGGTTTCATAGTATATCGGGTGCGGAGAACTCGAGACAACGCGACAGAAAGGAGCACCCATGTCACTCATAAAAACGATCGCCGTATTGGCAATAACGAGTACAAGTTTATGGGCGGTAAACACCTATGCGCCTGTGACCCCCGCACTAAAAGCGATTATTAATACGGTTTTGATTGTCCTGCTCTGCCTGTGGATGCTGCAGACGTTTGGCGTCATCGACTGGATCAGGGGTATCCGTGTGAGCTAATGCACGCAACGGAAAAAAGGAGCAAGGCGCAATCAAACGTTCACCGACTTGACCAATGAAAGAGCACTTGGAATGGCCTTTTTGAATTGGCGTTTCAAAGACGACAGTGAAGGAGATTCGCTTATGGAAAGCCCGGCAGACAAATGGATTCTGACTCCAATCAGAAAAATGGGCCGGGGGCCTCTTTCTGTTGTCGGGAACATGGGCCGGATGGGGCTATTCCTCGGTTTGGCGATTTTTTACACCTTCGCGCCGCCATTGAAGTTCTTCCGAATTCTCAAACAGATCCGGTTCATCGGATCCGGGTCTATGTTTGTCATCGTTCTGACCGGTGCATTCACCGGCATGGTGCTCGGGTTTCAGGGCTATTACACGCTCTCGCGGGTGGGTTCCACAGCCTTTCTGGGGTCGATGGTCGCGCTGTCGTTGCTGCGCGAACTGGGTCCCGTGTTGGCGGCACTGATGGTGACCGGGCGTGCGGGGTCTGCGGTGACGGCAGAGTTGGGAATCATGCGCATTACGGAACAGATCGATGAGTTGGAAATCCTAGGTCTAAACCCCTTTCGCTATCTCGTCGTTCCCAATCTTTTAGCGGCACTCATCTCCGTTCCTCTTTTAACGGCCATTTTCGACGTTGTCGGCATTTTTGGCGGATACCTGATTGGCGGAAAGCTCCTCGGCGTTACCGCGGGGTCATACTTCGGAGCGATGACGGATTACATGGATCTGAAGGATGTTCTGATTGGGCTGTACAAATCGATCTGCTTTGGAGGCATCATCGCCTGGGTCTGCTGCTACAAAGGGTACTACGCCGGATTCGGCGCTGAAGGCGTAAGCAAGGCGACGACGCAAGCCGTGGTGCTGTCGTCGATCTTGATTCTGGTCTGCGACTATTTGTTGACTTCTGTTCTGTTCTGAGGCGCACAATGATCACGATTGAGAACTTACATAAATCGTTTGGCGGAGTCGAGGTGCTCAAGGGTGCATCACTCGAAGTCTCCGATGGGGAGGTCGTTGCGCTCATCGGTCCCAGCGGTGAGGGAAAAAGTGTTTTTCTCAAACACGTGGCAGGACTGCTTCGACCCGACAATGGCCGGATCGTATTCAACGGCAAAGATATGTGCGGTCTCCGCCAAACCGAACTGGTTGAATTGCGGAGTCGTTTCGGTTTTCTTTTTCAGAACGGTGCGCTGTTCGACTCCATGACCGTCTATGACAACGTGGCCTTCCCTCTGAGAGAGAAGACCCGACTCAGCGAGCAGGACATTCGGGGACGGGTTCTGAGCGAACTCGAGCAGGTCGGACTGACAGGAGCGGATGACAAGTTTCCCGCCCAGCTGAGCGGCGGTATGGCAAAACGGGCGGCTCTTGCCAGAGCACTCGTTCGGTCGCCGGAGATTATGCTGTTCGACGAACCGACGACGGGACTCGATCCGATTATCGTCCACTCTATCCACGCGCTCATTGCCGCCACCCACAAGCGTCTCCGGTTCAGCGGAATTGTCGTGTCCCATGCGATCCCTGCGATTTTTTCGTTCGTCCAGAAAGTGGCCGTGCTGTATGGCGGCGTTATCCGGTTTGTCGGCACACCGAAAGAAATCTTTAAGACCGACGACACGGTTGTGCGCGACTTTATTCAGGGAAGTCTACCCGCGGACGCCTTCGGCTTGGATGAACACGCTTCTTCACAATTAAACGTGAAAGCACAACGGGAGGGTACACGATGAAAAACAGAAGCTTTGATCTTGAACTAGCCGTGGGAACCTTGATGGTCTTTGGCCTGCTGTGCCTAGGCTACCTTTCCTTCAAGATGGGCAAGATCGAGGTGTGGGGGAAACCGGGCTACGAAGTATTTGCCGTTTTCCGAGACATCGGCGGGCTCCGGAACGGTTCACCGGTGATGATTGCCGGCGTAGACGTCGGGCAGGTAGAAAGCATCGCGCTTGAGAATTATGAGGCCAAGGTCGTTCTGCAAATCAATCCCGTGTTGAAGATTCATGAGGATGCCGTCATTTCTGTAAAGACCCGCGGCCTGATCGGAGAAAAGTTTATTCAGATCAGTGACGGTGCCGCGGACGAAATCATCAAGCCTGGCGGCCGGATCCGCCAGACGGAATCGGCGGTGGATATCGAAGCGCTCATCAGCAAATTTGCGTTCGGCGATTTGTGACAACTCGAGCAGAAAGAAACAACCATGAACGATTCATGCAAACACCCGATGCGAGCACGAGCCCTTTTGCTCGTGGTTTTCATCGCACGCTCCCTCGCCTCATGGGCGGGAGAACCCACGGAGCAGATCAAGCTGACCACCGAAAAGATCCTCGCGATTGTTAAAGATCCGGGCCTTAAAGGTCTGGATAAGGAAGCGGAGCGACAAAAACAGATGAGGAAATCGGTTGACGAACGTTTCGACTGGACCGCTATGTCTCGCAGTGCCATCGGCAAACACTGGCGCGATTTGTCAGAACCACAGCGCAAAGAGTTCACCCGCGTTTTCAGTGAACTGATTGAGAAGAACTACATGTCTCAAATAGAGAGCTATACCGGCGAGAAGATTCTGTACAAAGGCGACAAGATCGATGGCGCGTACGGAGTGGCGGATGTCGTGATTGTCACCCTCCGCGGCACCGACATCCCAGTCAGTTACAGGGTTTTGAAGAAAGGCTCCGCGTGGCTTGTTTATGATGTCAGCATTGAAGGCGTCAGCCTGGTGAACAATTATCGCAGTCAGATCGGCTCAATCCTCAACAGCTCATCTTTCGACGCGCTCATCGTCAAGATCAAGGCGAAAATTGCCGCAAGCCCGACTGAGAAGACTGAAGATAAGACCCGGACCAAGACCGCATCGAAAAAAGAAGGGGGCTCACTATGAAAACCGTGTTCCCGTTTTTCGCTTTATTGCTTTTATTGCTCCTTGCGGGTACAGGATGTCGCAGCACGGCACCGGGACACATGCGAACCGAAGGCGACACGACGCAAACGGCGGTTATTTCCGAACAAAAAGAGGACGCCGATTTACCGGGCATTGGCGAAACGCCCCCGGCCGCCCCCTCGACGCAATCCATTGAGGTTTCTGATCCCATCGAACCGATCAACCGAGCGTTCTTCACGTTTAATGATAAATTGTACTTCTGGATGCTGAAGCCCCTGTCCCAAGGGTACAGCGCGATTTTACCTATGTCGGCACGACGCTGCGTTAAGAACTTTTTCTCAAATATCGCCACGCCGGTACGCCTCGTGAACTGTACGCTCCAGGCTGAATTCGATGGCGCATGGATTGAGATTGAACGCTTCGCCATTAATACCACCGTCGGCGTTGCCGGATTCGGCGATCCTGCACGGAACCGGTGGCAAATGGAAAAGCGGAACGAAGATCTCGGTCAGACGCTGGGTCGATATGGGCTCGGAACTTCCATCTACCTCAACTGGCCCATCCTCGGGCCGTCCAATGTGCGGGATACCGCTGGATACGCGGGAGACCTCTTTCTCGATCCGATCAATTACCTTATCCCCGACTTCTGGTACAACGTAGGCATAAGGTCGTACGAAACAGTAAACGGCACGTCGCTCAGGGTGGGCGACTACGAAGATTTCAAGGAAGCCGCCATCGATCCCTACGTAGCGCTGCGCGACGCTTACTATCAGTATCGCAAAAATCAAGTGAATAACAATGAGGGTCGACGGGCACGGCCGGCTGGACCGACGGAGTAACGCCCGGTGTCCGACACATCAGAAATCACCTCCGGCAAGGACCAGACAGGCGTCTGAGGCTCTTTCGCTACATGTAAGGGTTATACCCCATGGCGATAGAGGAGCCTCATCACGTATGATTCATCTCACAACGAATGCAACACCCTATGAGAATGGAGATGAAGAAAACACAAACATAGTCTTCACTGAGTCCCCATAAAGCGGCCT
>CAZTDL010000281.1:0-6001 GCA_964612775.1 uncultured Lentisphaeraceae bacterium | reverse complement strand
GAAACGGCCGTTGAAACGGCCGGCGTTCTCGTCTTCGAAGAAGGCCGCAAGCATGGTGACTCGCTAGAAACGCCTGCCGCTACCCGTCGTGCGAAGCGCATGGCGCGTCGCCTGCGGTTCCGCCGTCATCTGCGACGGTGCCAGATTCTCAAGATCCTCATCGAACAGAAAATGTGCCCGCTCACCCAAGAGGAACTGAAGACGTGGTCGCAAACAGGCACCTTCCCGAAAGGCAACGTTGCCTTTGTCGAATGGCTGAAGAGCACAGACACCCGCAACCCTTATTGCGACCGTGCGCGGGCCGCCATCGAAAAAGTCGATCCGCTCACGCTCGGACGCGCCATCTACCATCTCGCCCAGCGCCGCGGATTCAAGAGCGGTCGCAAAGACCAGCCCGAAGAGAGTGAAGAGACAAACACATCCAAAGCCAAGGAGCTTGGTGAAATCAAAGGCAACATCGCTCGCATCTCAGCAGAGCTTAAAAAATCGGGCCTTACGCTCGGCCAATACTTTTTCAACGAAATCAAGGCCGGACGCAAGGTCCGCAAGCAACACACTGGACGTGTTGAGCACTACGAGAAGGAATGGGCGAAAATTGCCGCAGTTCAAGAACTCGACAAAACGCTTGCAAAAAAAATCGCCGCCACTCTTTTCTCGCAGCGCCCTCTGCGCGAACAGTCTCACCTCGTTGGCAAGTGCCCGCTCGAACCCAAACGCAAACGCGCCCAGATCGGCCATCCCGAATTTGAGGCGTTCCGCGCCCTCTCGTTCGTCAACAATATTCGAGTGCTCGACGGGGAGACGCGAGTGCCTCTTTCCCCTGAACAACGCGCCGTGGCCGCCGACTGTTTCATCCGCAAATCGCCGTTCAAGTTCAAAGACATCGCAAAAAAGTTGCGAAAGCAATTCAAGGCGTTGACAGATGCACGGTTTAACTACGACGACGACAACCCTAGCCTCTCTCCCTCAAAAGTGACGGCGGACTTAAAAGGCATCTTGCCCGACGACGCTGATTTACAGAAGGCATTTGATGCTCTCACTTTTTTCGACGACAACGAAAAACTCACGACTTGGGCACAAAACAAAATCGGACTTTCCGAAGAAGACTCCGCGCGTTTTGTAATCATCCTCATCCCCGAGGGCCGAGCGGGATATTCTCTTCATGCCATTCGTAAGATTAACCGTTTCCTGCGCAAAGGTGTTGAACTGTCCGAGGCAATTTTTCTCGCCAAACTTCCGGATGTCATTTCCGATTTTGACGCGAGTGAGGACGACATCATTGCAAACGTCCACGGGCACAACGAACTTTACCGCGAAAACAAGCGGACGGCCTATCACGACACACGCACAGAAAACCGCATCGGCGTGCTTTCTCTTGAAAAACGCCTCCGTTCATGGTTGGCAGAGGATTACGGAATCGGAAACGATACGTTCGGCACCCTCTATTTCCGCGACACCAAAGCCGACTCCTCCTACGCTTCCGTTAAGCCCGGCGGCCACGTTCTCCCGCCCGTCAATCTCGGCATGATCCGCAACCCGCTCGTCCAGCGCTCCATGACCATGCTCCGTAAACTGGTCAACGAGCTGCGGCGCAACGGCACCATCGATGCGGAAACCCGCATCCACATCGAACTTGCCCGCGATGTCAACAGCCGCAACGACCGCATGGCCATCCAGGAGTGGCAGAAAGAAAACGAGAAGGAACGCGCAGACGCTCAAGCCAAGCTCTTGGAACACAACATTGCCAAGCCAGCCGAAGACCTTATTTTGAAATATGTCCTCTGGACTGAGCAACCCGAGCACTGTTGTTTGTACTGCGGAAAATCTTTGGGGGTTGACGACTTGGTGAACGGTTCCGACATTGAGCATACGCTTCCTCGCTCGCGTTCTGGCGATGACTCGCAGGCCAATAAGACCGTCGCTTGTGTGAACTGCAACCGCAACATCAAAAAAGGGAAGATGCCTTCCGAACTGCCTAACCATGCAGAGATCCTGCTGCGTCTCCGCCCTTGGGAGGAAAAAATCCGGGATCTCAAGACGCTCAAAGAGAAGCAGGCCAAGATCGCCAAGGGAATATCCAAGGAAAATCCCGAGGCCCGCTCCAAGGCCCGCAAGAAGATGCTGACCACCAAGCTAAAACTGAAATACTGGGAAGACAAATATTGCCGTTTCACCAAGAAGCCCGACGATGTCACGCCGAGCTTCATGAACCGCCAATTGGTCGATACGGGCATCATGACCCGCCATGCCGTCGCGCTCCTGAAGACCGTCTACTCTGACGTTTATCCCGTAAACGGTCAGGCTGTCGCTTTTGCCCGCAAACTGTGGAAGGTGCAGGGCGAGGACGAGATCAAAGACCGCTCCGATCACACGCACCACGCCAAAGACGCGATGGTCATCGCCGCGCTTTCGCGCGACCGCTTCCAGAAAATCTGCGCCGAACTCAAGGCCGACGATGAACGAAAGAATCCGAAGTTTAACGTCGCACCGCCGTTCCCGGACTTCGCCCAGACGGTCTTCACTACAACACAGGGCATCCTTGTCAAACACGTCACACGTCACAACGAACTCAAACAGACTTACTATAAGAAGCCTCGGCGGCTGTCCGGCCTCACGAAGGGGAAAGACGGGAAACCTGTCACCCGCGCCCCAGCGGCCGGCTCCACCGTGCGCGGGCAACTGCACGAAGAAACCTTTTATGGAAAAATTAAGAGGCCCGACCAGACGGAACCGGTTTGCGTTATTCGCAAAGCATTGGCCTCGTGTAGGGAAAAAGATGTCGCGGCCATTGTCGATGACGTGATTCGGAAATGTGTCCAAGACAAACTGGAACAACTCGGCGGCGACTTCAAGAAAGCCATCGTACAGGATGTGTTCGCCATGACATCCGGTGTTCCCATTCGCAAGGTGCGCGTGTTCGTCACGCCGCACACCTCGCTCAACGAAATCCGGCGGCACACGGCCACGCCGTCCATGCACGACTACAAACGACCCGTTTATGCCTGTACGGCGGCAGGATCCAATCTCGGCATTGCGGTCTACAAGGTGGCGTTGCACGCGCAACCTGAGTTCGTCATCGAAAAACTGTTCGATGTCATCCGGCACGCTGTGCCACCGCCGCCGAACGACTCGGAACTGCAGGGGCACATCCTGCGCGGCGCGATGGCGCTTGCGCGTTCGGAGTATGGCGGATTGCCGCCGCTTTCTGAAAACGGGAGCGCTCTCCCGCACCCCAAAACGCTGGTCTATAAGGTGCGCAAGTTTGATAAAAATGGCATCACGTTGTGGTTCCACCGCGAGGCCCGTGCCGAGAAAGTCTTGGAGGCTGATTTGAAAGCCGCCCAAAAGAATTCCGGTGGTTCGTCATCCGTCGATTACGAACATCCCCATGAAGTGCTTCGTCTCAACCTCCGCAAGGCTTGGGCATCCTTCCTCTTCGAAGGCATCCATTTCAAAATGGGGCTGGACGGGAGGATTGAATGGATCAACGGAGGCGGTGAAAAATGAAACATGAGAATAAGAGAAAGAAAGTGCCGACCGTCCGCAGCGGCGCGGCGGAGTATCTCACGTTTATCGCGGCCACGGGACAAAACGGGGTAAATGTCGTCTATGCCGACGAGAACGTCTGGCTGTCGCAGAAGATGATGGCGACTTTGTATGACGTTGACACTCGGACGGTTAACGCGCATTTAGGAAAAATCTTCACCGACAATGAACTGACCGAACCGGCAACTATCCGGAATTTCCGGATAGTTCAAGCCGAAGGTTTGCGTCATGTGGAGCGCGACGTCAAGCACTACAATCTGAACGCCATCATCGCCGTCGGCTACAAGGTCAATTCCGAACGCGCGGTGCAGTTCCGCAAATGGGCGACGCACGTCCTGAAGGATTTCGCCATCCAAGGGTGGGCGATGGATGACGAACGGCTCAAGAACGGCGGTTCCATCCTGACCAAGGATTATTTCGAGCGGCAACTTCAGCGGATTCGCGAAATCCGCATGCCGGAACGCCGATTCTACCAGAAGATCACGGACATCTATGCCACCGCGCTGGATTACGACAAGACGGCGAAAACCACCCAGCGCTTCTTCGCCGCGGTTCAGAACAAACTGCACGGGGCGATTCACGGGCACACCGTCGCCGAACTGATCGTCGAGCGTGCGGATGCGGAAAAACCCAAGATGGGGCTGACTACGCGGGAGGATGCCCCCGACGGCAAGATCCAGAAGTTCGACGTGTCGGTTGCCAAAAACTATTTGACGCCCGATGAGCTGGAGTCCCTCGCCCGAATCGTCACCATGTACCTCGATTATGCCGAAGATATGGCCAAACGGCAGATCCCCATGACAATGCGGGACTGGGAAGTCCGCCTGAACGCTTTTCTCGCGTTCAACGAGCGTGACATTCTGGACGACCCCGGCAAAGTGACTCACGAAATCGCTCAAGCCTTCGCCGAAAGCGAGTTTGAGAAATACCGGCTGGTTCAGGATCGTCTGTTCAAATCCGACTTCGACAGGTTGCTGGAGGCCGGTGGCGGAGGCAAGAAAACATGATCGCCCGTACGCTGTTTTTCTCCATGCCCGGCCATCTCGGCGTCAATCTCGCGCAGCTGGTCTACACCCCCGCCCGCGAGACCGGACACGAATCGCGAACGTTTCCCATCGAAGACCTCGGTTTTATCGTCATTGAAACGCACCGAATGACGCTAACCGCCTATGCCCTCCAAGTGCTTGCCGAAAACAATACGGCGGTCATTTTCTGCGACAAGACGCATACCCCCGCCTCTCAGCTCCTGCCCTTTTCCGGACACACGCTGACGCAAAAACATTTTGCCGCGCAGATGACGTCAAGCGCGGCGCTGAAAGGACGCCTCTGGAAACAGACCGTCCAAGCCAAAATACTCAATCAGGCCGCGTGTCTGGATGCGGGCAGGAAAGAAGGCTCCCGATGGTTGCGCCGACATGCCCGCAACGTGAAAAACGGAGATCCCGGAAACTGCGAGGGGCTCGCCGCCCGGGAGTATTGGAATGATCACACACCGGATAAGGACTTCAAACGCACAAGGGAGGGTACCATGCCCAATGCGGCTCTCAATTACGGCTATGCCATCCTTCGCGCCGCCACCGCCCGCGCGCTGGCCGGATCCGGCCTCTCCTGTCTCTCCGGGCTGCACCACCACAATCAGTACAACGCCTTCACGCTCGCCGATGACGTGATGGAACCCTATCGTCCTTTCGTTGACGACACCGTGATGAACAGCCCCGCACGTTTCCCTGCCGAGGCGCCGGAGTTGACCCGCGACATGAAGGCCGCGCTGTTAAACGTACTCACGGCGGATGTGGTGATCAGCGATATGCGCCGTCCGCTTATGAACGCTCTCTCCCTGACAACGGCTTCGCTTGTCCGTTGCTTTCTTAAAGAAGAGACGATCATCGCCTATCCCTCCTTTCCGACATGCCCATCGCCCACCACGCCATAAACGGCTACGACATTATGTGGCTGTTCGTCATGTTCGATCTGCCGACAAATTCCGCCGCCGAGCGCAAAGTTGCGACGCGGTTCAGGAAGGATTTGAAGAAAGACGGATTCGACATGCTGCAGTTTTCCGTCTACATCCGTCACTGCGCCAGCGGCGAATCCGCACTCGTCCATATCGACCGAGTCCGCATGATGGTTCCCGACGAAGGCTTGGTCTCGGTCATTAAAATCACGGACAAGCAATTCGGCGATATCGTTAACATTATTGGCAGAAAAGCCAAACCGCCACCCAAAGCGCCATTGCAACTCGAACTGTTTTAGACCAAAAAAAGTTGCGGAGGTGCTTTTTTGCGCCAAGAACCTTGTTCTTTCCCTCTCGCTTTTCTTTGTAACCGGCTCACAATAAAGAAAATAGAACTTCAATACTGTTCCCGATTCTCAAAGAGCATCAAATCACAACAGATCGTTGCTCAGGGAAAAGACCCAAAAGAACTGTTCCCGATTCTCAAAGAGCATCAAATCA
>CAZTDL010000280.1:0-6002 GCA_964612775.1 uncultured Lentisphaeraceae bacterium | reverse complement strand
GGAGGTCTTCGGCCTCACGCTCCCAGCATAGTTACACCTCTCGGGAATTGAGGGTGAATACGGTCTTCATCTCATTCTCCTTTTTGTTATCGCTATACGGTGAGAAGTGATCTGCCAACCGGCAAGGGGACTCCGTCTTTAGTCGGAGGGGCGTCACCGCGAACCGGGTGTCCTTTACCGGCGATCTTGGCAATGGATGCGCGGGAAAGGTCTTGCGGATTGATCAGCGCGCCGTCGAAACGCAGTTGTCGCTTTTTGCCTTCATGCGTGCACCTCGTTTGCCGCTTCATGTAAACACCTGAATTGAACACCCTCGACATGACAGAGGCGGACCGTCCTTTGTGACAATCCTGTCGTTTATTTGGGAGGGGCTGATAGATGAGCCCTGCCGCATCGTTTAACGTGAGATCCGAATAAGCGAGACGCGGGTTCCTATCTGCACGATTTCAGCCAGCCGCGCTCTTGCAGCGCTTTCGTCAGTTCACGCTGGATCGCGCCGGATTGTTTCGTCGCGATCTTCTGGCCGACGGTTCCCGCTCCGATGACCCAGGCTCCATCGCGCGGCTCGGTGGAGACGATGTGCGGGTAGGTCTTCAGTTTTGCTTCGAGTTCGTCGCGTTCGGACGGTGTCAGGGCTGGCGGCAGTTCGAACACATCGTATGGCTGTTTGTTTGTCACCGCCCAAACGTACAGGAATTGCTGGAGCATCCAGTCGGCGGGATTCCGGATCGTGTTTTCGCAGAGGCTGCTCAATGCCCACGTGCGGTAGGGACGCAACACCGCCAGTTCGGCTTTGGGCTTGGGCGGTAGCCCTTGGGCCAGTCGCGCGTGAAACGTCGCGGCGCGCTCCCAGCTGTCCGGGCGGACTTTCGGGAAGGTTGATCCGTAACCGAGCCACATAATCGCGTCCACGCCGTGGACCCATTGCTCCTCCGCTATGCGCGCCACCTGCTCCGGCGAGACGTCGGTCAGCCCGGTCGGGCCACCATAGGTGTGAGCTTGCATCCAGGGAATCAGGAGTTTGTTGTAACGTCGTGCCAATCCGGCGCAGTAGCTCATGTCCACCGGGATGTTGGTGTTGTAGCCGCCCGCCGAAACGGGATAGGGGTCCAGATGAACGACATCGAGTTGGCGCGCCAACAACTCCTGCCCCGAGCCGTCGTGATCGTTGGCCATGCTAAACACGCCTCCGCGTGTTGTGTTGCGGAAGAGCAATAGGCCGGGTGCGGATTGGGCGATCTCCTCGCGTACGACGCCGACGAGTTGCGCGCAGCTCTCGTGAAGCGTATAGAGCCACCAGGCGTATGCGTCGGGGCCATAGATCTCGGGGAAGCCCCATGTGCGCGGGTATGCGATCGCTCCGGCATGCGTCGTAAAAGCCTGAAGGGCGGGCGCGCTGAAGTCCCATAGCGGCAGGTTGACGCAGGGCGCGTTCAAATGGCTCGTGATGTAGAAACACTCGTCGCCGTAACGGGCTGCTAAGACGACATCGAGAGGAAACGTGCCGCCGTTTGCCTCACGCCACGCGGCGAGTCGCTTGCGCGCTTCGAGGCGCAAGGCTTCACGCGTCGTTTCCGCGCAAGCGCTGACGTTGCCGTGTCCGAACATCCAGTATTTGTTCTGATCGCGATAGGTCCAATAGACCGCTACGCCGACTTGGTCGAGCATCGCGCCGTCCAAACCTGTCAGGTCGAAAGCAAGCTTGTAGAGCGTACGGTTTTTGATTTCGTCGGCAGTGATAAGATCCTGCGTCACGCTGTCGGCTTCCATCTTGGTGTCGGCAGGCGCTTCTGTAATCAAGGCAGGAATGATGCGCAGATGCTGCTGGCCATCGAACGGTTTGAGCGGCACCACGATCTCGGCCCGCAACGGCGCGGGCATGTCCGGAAAATAGTGGCCGACACGCTCCGTGCCCTTCATCTCTCCCGTGCCGCCGCTGCCGCGCATATAGGGTAACCCCTTGCTGTAAACAGGGGGCTCGATGACAATCTCCTGCCGGGTTGCCGTGAAGCGGAACAGATGGCGGTCGACCGCTTTGCCGCGATAGACGCCGCCGATCAGAACCGCTTCTACCGGCGTGAGTCCCGCATGGCGCACGAGCGCCCTGTTCTCGGTGATTTCGGGAAGATCGATGTGGTACTTGAGCCCCGTGCGCCGCGCTAAGTCCAAGGCCTTTTTGGCGTCCTCAAGGTTGCGGTATTCTTTGCTGATCAGGCCGACCCCGTGCGCTTTCAGGTCAGCGGCATCGGCCTCGGGAGAGACCACTTTGCGGTAGGACGCCCAGGCCACGGGCCAGTCGGCGTTTCCGGGGCGGATGGGTTCGGCGGAGGCCATGGTGCCCATCGAACACACGAGGACCGAACAAAAAAAACGTTCGACGCGCAATATTGGACGTTGGACACTTCGTTTCTGGCGTGGCAAGAGGAGGGCTTTTTCCATGATCGTCTTCCTTTTTATTCGCTCGCCCGGAGCGGATCGTCGTAGAGTCCGATCTCTTCGAGCGGCAACGGACGGGAAGGCGCTTGCGCGGCGCTCTCGTTCACGTCTGGCAAGCTGGCGAACGTTTGGTTGTCCCACTCGACCGTGCCTTTCGGCTTTTTGTATAACGGTTGCTCGGCGCCTACGAAGACGTTGCGCCAAATAGTGTTGATGTCCGGCTTCGTCATCAGCTCCGCCAGTTCGGGATAGCGAACGCTGTAGGGGGGCAATCGGATGTTCACATCCGTGTACAACAGATTTTGGATGTGACTGCGCTGGAGATATTCTTCCCAGCGCTTTTGCCCCCATGACGAGAAACTGATGCCGTAGCGGCACCCCACGAAGACGTTGTTGTCGATGATATTGTTCTGCCCGCCATGGATCTGTACCCCGCCGAAATGGCCGTTGGACGTGCGTTCAAACAGATTGCCATAGACCAGTATGCCGCTGATTGCGTCGTCGAAGCGGATGCCCGCCTGTCCGCAGGGGATTTCGCCGCCGCCGATGTCCTGCCACCTGTTAAAGCGGATCACCACGCCTCGGTAGGAGGGGTTGCCCCACATGTCGATGCCGCCTTGGTCGTCCGACTCCTGCACGACATGGTCAACTTGGTTGAATTCGACCAGATGATCATTCCCCTCGATACGCATAGCGCTCGATGGCGCATGGTGGAAATGGTTGTGCGCGACGCGCGCGCCACACCCTTCGAGCAGCACGGCTGGGTTGTAGGTTCGCGAACACCGGCCGAAATCGCCCACGTCGTTATTCTCGATGACAAGCTGTCCCGACGTGAGGTTCTTGCGGTTGCCTCCGCCAATATGCATGCCGGTGTGCCCCAGCGTATGCAGGAGGTTCCCGTAGACCTTGAGGTTTGCGCTCTGCAGGGCTGTCAGGGCTGTTCCGCCCAGACGGCGGATCACGCACCCTGCGACCGTTACGTTGACGCATTCGTTCAGCACAAGGCCGTGCTGCTGACCATATTCGAAGGTTAACCCTTGAAAGACCACCTCTTGCACGTGTTGCGCGTTGATGAACGGCTGGTCCCAGCGCGACACCACCAAGCGGCTGAACCACGGGTGTTTCACCGGCCAGACGTAAAGCAGCCCGCTCACGCGATCCAAGTACCACTCACCCGGCTGATCGATCTCCTCCAACAGATTCAGTACGTAGAAGGGATGGTCTTCGCGTATGCCGTATCCGCCCGGCCGTTCCTTCAGGGTGATCGTGCCTTCGGCGGCGTTGATGGCGACCGGGACAGCGCACACCGCCCAGAGGTGATACCAGTACCCGTTGGCCATCGGGTCTGCGGCTTGCGTCCAGCGCGACATGCGGTCTGCGGTAAACGTAAAGACGCGGTTAGTGGAGTCGAGAACCGCTCCCGTTTTGAGGGTTCCGGTATTGGGCCAGCGTGCGACCTGCAGCGGCTTGCCATCCTGATATAGCTCGCGCATCGTCTTGTTGTTCAAGCCGTACCCGTAACTCTTCTGGGCGTCAAAGGAGGCGTAGCCCTGCGCTTTGAGATCGGCGACGCGAACCTTGCTGCGCGCTTCCGGCGGCAGCCGTGCGAGCACGGCCGCATCCTGCACTTTTTTAAAACCGCGCACGCGGAACCCACCGTCAAACACCGGCTTTTCGTCCTGCCACGCGCGGTAGACCACAGGCGCGCCGACGTTGCCGGAATCAATATCGGTCAGCGTGAACGTGTTGGTCACCGGATAGGTGCCTCCGCGCAGGTAAACCGTGACGCCGCCGGGTGGAAGTTCATCACGGGTTTTTTGCGCGCGGATCGCGTCACGCGCCCGCTCTAGCGTGGCGAAGGGCTTTTTGATGGACCCCTCCTGCGCGTCGCTGCCTCCGGGCGCAACAAAGTAGGTGACGGCTGGAGCGGGTAACGGGCGCAGCCGCTGGCGGTTGGCTTCAGGCTTTCGCGCGGGGCGTCCGGCGAGTAGGTTCGCGCATTCAGCGGCGCAGGCATCGGCCTCAGCCCGGAGGTGCGGCAGCTGGTTGGTCATGTCGGCTGCGGCGCGAAACGCGTCAGCGGCTTCCGAGAATTTTTTATCCTGCCGCCAAGTCTGTGCGGTCGCAAGGGCGGCAATGCCGCGCACGTGCAGCGGCAGACGCGTGTCCGACAGGATGGCGGCGTATTGTTTGCGTGCGGCGTCAAAGCGGCCCGCCTGCTGCAACATCCGCGCGTAACGCTGCCGGACTTCGGCCGTGTCGAGAGGCATGGCCTCGCTGAAGGTGAGCAACTGGGCGAATACGCCGGTAGCGGCATCCGCATCCTTTTCACGGACATAGGCTGATGCGAGCGAAAGGGCGAACAGGCGCTGCTCGTCGGCATCAAGTTCCATAAACTCGGGCAGCTTGGACAAAATGCGGCTGGGCAATTCCACGCCTCTGCGGCTAGCCTGTACGAGCGATTCGACCACTTGGCCGCGCAGGTGGGCGGGGAGGTCGGCGTTGTCGAAAAGCGCTTCGAAGGTGGCGAGGCTTGCCGCGTCGGACGTGCCCGCAAGGCGGCGTGCCGCCATCAGATCCGACCATTGTTTCCAAACGGTCGGGCATGCGGGAAATGCGCTTAAGGCTTGTTGCGCGGTTCTGAACTCGGCGACGGATTTTTCGTCGACGCTGGCTTCTTGCAGGTTGCGCACCAGCGTTTTGAGGCCTTCGGGCAGGGGCGCGTCCACCAACGCCAGTCCTGCGATTTCTTCCGAGGACAGCGCGTGGTTAAGCACGACCAGCTCGTCCACCGCCATCTTGAGGGAGCCGACGCCGTAACCCGAAAAGCCGATCTTGAGCGATGCCTTGGGGTTGACCATGGTTCCTTCATACGGTTTTACAGCCGAGAGCATGCCGTTGATATAGAGCCGCACCTGCGCGCCGTCCCAAGTCGCGGCCAAATGATTCCAGAACCCGGCGCTCAGCGCGTCGTTTGCACGGACGGAGAAGGACCCTTTCGCCTGGCCGATATCGAGCGTCGGCTGGCGCGTTTTCCAGTCGTACACGGCGAGTCTCCAGCCATCGTTATATCCGCTGCCGCTGGAGACGATCATGCCGTTAACGCTGCCGCTGTTGCCGGTCTTGATGCCTGTGCCGATCGGGCGGATCCACAGGGGACCGTGAAGGCGTTGTCTGGCAACGGCAGGGCGGGTGCCTCGAAACAGCTGCCGTCCAAGACGACGGCGGTTCTGCCTGCTACACGCCCGATCTCGGTGGTGAGCGCGGCGCCCTTGTCTGGGCGGAAGGTCATAGACGTTGCCGTGTCTGCGAGGTTGGGCTGGCTGGAGGCCGCATCCTTGAATGAATAGAAGCACAGCAGGCCGGGCTGTTTTTTCAAGCTGTCAGCAGCGGTTTGCCACACATTCGGCGGTGTTTGCTGGGCTTGAGCATGGTCGGCAAAGACGGCCGACATGATGAGCGGCAGGCTGAAGACGATTCCCCGTTTTAGCATGGCATGGACTCCCTTAAAAAAAGATGACTGTTGATACGGTAACAAAAACGTCTCAGCGTCGCGACCTGATTTC
>CAZTDL010000279.1:0-6006 GCA_964612775.1 uncultured Lentisphaeraceae bacterium | reverse complement strand
GTGCTTACGCCTCGGGTTCTGCCGTACGATGCCGATCGGTGCGGTTCGGACTTTCGTGCAGCGGGCGATGGTGGGGGTCGTGCTGAAGGGCGTTTTTCAGAATGCGCATCCGGTGTGGACGGTCAGTTTTTCCATGGTGATGCTGGCGGCGGGCACATGGGAAGTGTCGCGTCGGCAGCACCGCCACTTTGCCGCCGGATGGACGATCGGGTTTGCGGTCTTGGGCCTTTTCACGGCGGGATTTACGGTGACTGTTTTTGCGTTGCTGGCCCTCGTCGGGGTTAAACCGTGGTGGAGTCCGCAATACGCGATCCCGTTGTTGGGCATGATTCTCGGTAATACCATGACCGGTATTGCGCTCGGTATGGACACGTTGACTCAGAACGCTTGGAAGCAGCGGGCGGTGATCGAAAACCGATTAGCGTTGGGTCAGACGGCGAGTGAGGCTGTGGAGGAGATCCGGCGCGCGAGCGTGCGCATCGCGATGACGCCGATCATCAATTCGCTGGCGATCTGCGGCGTGGTCAGCCTGCCGGGGATGATGACCGGTCAGATCCTGTCGGGGAGCGATCCCTTGGCGGCTGTCAGATATCAGATGATGATCATGTATCTGATTGCGACGGGGGCTGGTTTTGGGAGTTTGCTGACGGTTCAGCTCTGCTCTCGGCGTCTTTTCGATGGACGTGAACGTTTGCGGTTGGATCGGCTGGCAGAGTAAACAAATTACAGGAATGTAAGTGCGGAGTAAGCGGCCGGTAATGTGGAGAGGGTATCATGAACGCATGAGAAAAAGAACGAGCTGTTGGCGTGTTATGCTGTGCCAAGCGTTTTGCGCGGCGTTGGCGGCGGATGCGGCCAACGTGCGTCTTGTGTTAAACCCATACGAGAGTGTGAACTGGGAAAAGACGACACAGCACAAGGCAAATTTGCATACGCATACCGTGGCGAGCGGAGGCAAGCTGTTTCTGCATCAGGTTTTTGAGGAGTACGCCAAGCGTGGTTATACCATTTTGGCGATTACGGATCACGATTCCTGTACGCGGTGGGAGAAATCGGGGATAAATCCAATCAAGGATTACGGCCTTCTGCCCGTGATGGGACAAGAGTACTCCCAAGGCGATCACGTTAACGGACTCTTTAGCGATTACGAGGCGCACACGGCCAATATGGATTTTCTGTTACGCGGGATTACCCGCCATGGCGGATTTGCGATCGTTAATCATCCGGGGAATTATTGGGATCTGGACGGGAATGGCAGGGTGCCGCAGGAAACGAGGGAACGGTATCTAAAAATGCTGGACACGAATCCGCTGGTTCTTGGAATTGAGGTTGTTAACGCGAACCACAGGCACCCGGAGGACGTTAGCCTGTGGGATGCTCTTCTCGGCGCTTCGATGCCCGTAAGACCGATCTGGGGCTTCGCAAACGATGACATGCATAAGAGTAAAGAGATTGGACACGCGTGGAATATCTTCCCTCTCGATTCCTTGGACGAAGCCGCTTTACGTCAGGCGATGTTAAAGGGCCAATACTATTTTTCCGTGCGAGCGGACGCCCACGAACACGGAGGCGAACGCGAACCGCCTCTCATCCAAAAGATTGTCCATGATCCTGCGGCACAAACGCTCGCTGTGTTTGCTGCGGCAGAGGGTGTGGTTTTGGATGCGGAGCATTATCAGTGGATTGCCGACGGGCAGGTGATTTTCAAGGGCCCCATCTTAAAATATAACGGTATCGGCGGAATTGGCCGCTATGTGCGTGCGGAAATCGCCGGCAAAGGCGGTACGACCTATACTAACCCGTTCGGGTTCAGTCATGGGGAATGAACGGCGGCGGGCCTTCTATGAAAAAAGGGGTGGCATCGTTCATCGCCCCCCCCCTTTTTTTGTTTAGAACGTGTCCGACCGACACGTTATCATTTGGCGACCTTCTTTTGGGCGGCCTTTTCATCGCCCTTGCTCTCGATAGCGACTTCTTCTTCGTCGTCTTCCGATAGCGGTCTCGTGGGCTTAAAGGCCTGCTTTCCGAGATTCCAAGTCAACCAGTCGGAGAAGAAATTCGTGTTCCGGCGGCGCGCGATGCCAGCGCGAATCTGAGAACGCATCATTTCGGCGGAGAGCATGTCGCCGGGCTGGCGGTCCTGAACGTAAATAAAGAGCGATTGAACCGCCGAAGCGGGCACTGCGTTTTCGGAGAGTTCACCTTTTTTGAGAGTCATGGCCCCATAGGCAATCGTAAAACTGTTTTCGAATTTCTGATTCTGAACATCACTCACGGTATAGGTGATCGAGGTTGAAACGTTGAGCGCTTTCGCCTTGGCCGCATCGGCAAAGCTCTTGCCCTCCTTCATCAGCTTGCTCAGATCCTTTCGCAGCTCTTTCGTATAGCTCTGGAAGGCATCATTACGGGCTTTGGCCATGGCGCGCGGACGCAGGTCGTTCAGCACTTCCTCATACGAAGGGGTGTGCGCCGGAGAGTGTTTGACCGGCTCGATGACGTAGATGAAATGATCGCCTTTAACGATGCCATAACGCGAATCGGTCCGATCGGGGTCGAGCTCGAACGCGGCACTGGCGAACTCTTTTGAATTATCAGTCCAAGCGAGGTTGTCTTCTGCGCCGAAGAGGGGCGACGTCCTGATCGCAAGCTTTTCTTGGGCCGCCGCGATATCGAGCGCGTTCGAACCGGCGTTGGCCAGCTTGCCGTAAATATTAAACGTGACAGCGGTGGAGGCGCAATAACGCGCCTCTTCCATCTGTAGCTCGGCAAGGATCTTACCCCGCACCTCGGCATATGGAATCGTCTCGGTCGTGTTGTTCGTCGAGGGACGGCTGAACGTGTCGGTGTGGCTGTCGTAGTACTCCTGCATGTCCTCTTCAGGCACATGGACGGAAGCCAGGAAGTTTGTGACCGGGATGGAAATGTAACGGACGGCAACACGGTCAGGCAAAGCGAACGAAGCCTTGTTTTCTTCATAAAACTTGCGGGTGTCCTCCTCCGACAGGCGCATGTCAACGTGCGTGAAACGATTGCTGACGGTGGCGACGCGAACCGTAAAGCGGTCGGTCATGGCGGCGAGTTCGTCGTTCAGCTCCAGCGGAGCGATCCACGTGGCGGATTCCACGAGTGCGGCGTCCTTCATCATCGCGAGCTGATGGGCGACAAGGTTCTCATACATCGCAGGAGTCAACCCCTGTTCGGAAAGGATCATGCGATAACGGTTGATGTCGAACCCGTTGGCGCCTTGGAACCCCGGAGCCTCTCGCAACATGGCACGGACTTCTTCCTTGCTGGAAGACATGCCGTTCTGTTCAGCGGTTTGCCGAGCGGCGATCTGTTCCCACGCCTTACGGTCGACGACACTCGCTGAGGATTCGTTGTCGCGGTCCCGTCCGAAACCGCGGATTGCCTGCACGGTCTGCTCGAATTGCGTGAAGGGAATTTTTTTGCCGTTGAGCGTGCCCGCCGTTTGGGATTCCTGCGGACTTTGGAAGCATGAATCGACTGCGACAAACGCGATAGCGATAATGATTGCGAAAAAACCCCACAGAATACGGCTACGAATGAGTCGGTTGAAATGATAAATGAACACGGTTAATAATCCAAAAGGGTTAACACACGCGCAACCATTTTTGACAAGAAAAACCGAAGGCTGCGCTGGCCATCGGTTCTCTAAAAAGTGACTTGGAAAGATTTATTGGTCGGCTTTTTTCTCGGCCGCCGGCGTGGCGGCCTTTTCGGCTGCATCACCCTGCGCGGGCGTTGAGAGCAACACGGGAAGAGCATCCTCTTTCTTTTCTTCCTCGGCTTGCTCGACGAGCTCGCCTGTGGCGAGGTCCGGCCGGCCTTCTGCATACGCAAAACGATGACGGGCTATACCGGTGGGACTGACGACGAGAGTGGATATGACCGCACGACCTCCGACAGGGGCGTTTTCGCGCCAGATTTTGATGACGGCCTTAGGCGACATGGCGTATGTGACCGGCTCTTCGGATCCCTTTTGCAGGATAATTGAGAAATCGCCTGACACGCTGGTGAGGCGACTGAAAGAATGATCTGCCGCGGTTTGGATATTGATGGTGTTCGCAGCGCGCAATGCCGGTATTTGATACTGAGGCCCCTCGATTCGCGCGGTTCCGGTGATGGTCGCCGCCTGAAAGGTCTCGGTGTTGTCTTCCATGGTCAGCGAATACTCGCCACGTCCCATGATGTTTTTGCAATTCGCGTTTGTCGTTTCGACGCCGAAACAACCTTCCGGCAAATTATCGCGCAGATTGGTTTTGATCATGCCGGAAAGGAGCCGCATGACACGTCCGTCGGGATTCTTTTCGGCAATGATCGCGATCGCCTCTGTGGACGCCTGAAGTTGTACGTTCTCGTGTGAGGAAAGCACAAGGCTCGCCGAGCTGTTGGGACCTGTTCTGAAAATGGAACCCAGCGGATAAGCTTTGTTCTCTTGCGCGGGTTTGAACTCGCCCGCATCCGGGTTGTTCACTTCGCAAATGCCTTGAATATACATCACGCGCACCAGCGGCATATAAATCTTGTCCGTCTGCTGCTGTTGGGCGGCGGGCGCAGGTTCCTCGGCGGGTGCAGACGCTGCGGTGTCTTGGGCACAGAGGGACGTCGCAACAGCGGCAACCATCACAAACGCACTCGCTCTTAAAACTCCAGCTTGATCCATCATGGGGACTGCTCCCTTGCTTTCACGCAGTTTTATGAACAAACCCTTCACATCAATTAAAAAAGGTTGGCTTATAATAAACCAACCCCCCCTGATAGTCAATCGCTGCTTAAGGGGTTTATGATTTTAATCATGGGCTAAAACCGCTTTTACTTGCTATTAGCAAAGCGATGTGTTTAAGTTATCAAACATAACGGTGATTGGGTGTCGGAAAGGAAAAAGCATATGGACATGACACCTGTTTATTGGCTTTATGTAGGTGTGGCCTTGATTCTTTTTGAGATCATGACGCCCGGTTTAGTGTCGCTGTTTTTCGGCTTGTCCGCTCTGACGATGGCGTTGATCGTTTGGCTTGTGCCCGGTCTGGGGCAGGCGTGGCAGTGGATCGGTTTTTCCGTTCTTTCCGTTCTGTATATTCTTTTGCTGCGCAAGAGCTTGAAGAAAATTTTTAGTGGCAAGCGTGAGGTGTCGGAAAGCCCGGACGATGAGTACACGGGCAAACTGGCCGTCGTGACCGAGACGGTGGCGCCCTGCAAGCCGGGCCGTGTGGAATTCGGCGGCACCACCTGGACGGCTGAAGCGGATCGCGAGTTTTCAGTGGGCGTATCGGTAAAGATCGTCGGAAAGAAAAATCTCACGTTCAAGATTGAAGCGGTTTGATTCAAAGCAAGCAGTCGGGCGAGCCTGATGTGTCGGGCTGGTTGGATTGCCTGAAAAAAGGAGAAGAGACATGCAGTATATCGCGTTGTTTATTGCGTTCGTAGTGGTTTACACCATTCTGAAATGCGTGCGTATCGTTCCTCAGAGGCAGGCTTTCATCGTGGAGCGGTTGGGTAAATACTACTGCACGCTGGATGCGGGTTTGCACCTGCTGGTGCCGATCATCGATCGTGTTTCGTATAAGCATTCGTTGAAGGAGCAGGCCATCGACGTGCCGCCGCAGCAGTGTATTACGCGTGACAATATCACGGTCGAGGTGGACGGCATCCTGTACCTTCAGGTGATGGATCCTGCCAAGGCTTCATATGGTATCGGCAATTATCTCTTTGCGACCACGCAGCTTGCGCAGACCACCATGCGCAGCGAGATGGGCAAGTTGGAATTGGATAAAAGTTTTGAAGAGCGGATGATGGTGAACGGGGCGATCGTCGAGGCGGTGGATAAGGCCTCGGATCCGTGGGGCGTGAAAGTGACGCGTTACGAGATCAAAAATATCACTCCGCCGCAGACCATCCGCGACGCCATGGAAAAACAGATGCGCGCTGAACGTGAAAAACGCGCTCTGATCGCCGAATCCGAAGGCGACCGTCAGGCGAAGATCA
>CAZTDL010000278.1:0-6022 GCA_964612775.1 uncultured Lentisphaeraceae bacterium | reverse complement strand
CGGAAAAAATCAGGGTGGGCCGGACATCGGATGTGTGCGGTCTGTCGCTTCGAAACATCGATCTGAGGGCGAAGGTCGGTGCGAGCGTGATCGGCATTGAGCGCGCAGGCCTCACCATCGTGAATCCGAAAGCGACAGAGACGCTAGAGGCGGCTGATGTCGTTTTGGTGCTGGGCGATGATGAACAGATCGCACGGGCTCGGATCTTACTCGCATGAGCGGCGGCAAGAAAACGCCTGTCAGAAGGAACGGGGAAGGAAGATCGTGAAGACGGCTTTGTTTGATTTAGATGGCACGCTGATCGATTCGCGGGCGGATTTGGCACTGGCGGTGAATCTTACGCGGCATGATTTCGGCTTGTCGCCCAGATCGGAAGAGGACGTCATTGCCTGCGTTGGCGAGGGGGTCCGGCTTTTGATTGAACGCGCCATTCCCGAATTCCCCGATCTGTGGGATGCGATGCTGGAGCGTCAGCGCATCAATTATCTCGCGCACTGCATGGACCGCACGACGCTTTATCCGGGAGTGATCAAAACGCTCACAGCCTTATGCTCTGAGGGATGGCTGTTGGGCGTGGTCACCAATAAGCCCGGATCGATCACCCGGCCGATTCTTGATGGACTCGATATCGCGCGATATTTCCGCGCGGTTGTTGGCGGAGGGGATTGTCCCGCGTTGAAACCGGATCCGGCTCCCCTTCTCATGGCCGCCGCGCAGATGGGCGTCGCGCTCGATGCGACGGATTGGATGGTCGGAGATAATTTTACGGATCTTGAGGCCGGGCGCAGGATGGGATTGAAACGCTGCTTCTGCCGCTTCGGGTTTGGCAAACTGCGCGGCGAGCGTTATGACCTTGCGGTTGACCGCATGGACGAGTTTCTGGCTGAAATGTGAAAAGGCACCCCACGTTGCGGGGTGCCGAAGAGAAGACCGGTCAGTCCGCCACCCGGCAGACCTAGGTAAGCGTGGGAAAGAGTATTAAGAAACTCCGCTTGCCATCCGGTCAAAAGTATTCTTAGAACGCTTTCCATTATCCAAAAGAATGTGAGAACAGGATGTCGGCTGTGTTTGGTTTTTATAAGATGCGAGTGCCTATCCGTTTTTCAGGCGTGCGGCTCGCTCCACTTGCTCGATGTAGCGTTGGACATCCTCGCGCGGTTTCAGTTCTTGCGCACGTTTGAGGAACGGCAATGCCTCTGGATATTTTCCGTTTTTAACGAGAATTTGTCCGTGACGGAGACGGGCGTCGGCCTCATAGTGTTCAATCCCTTCGGCTCTCTCGAAATAGAAGACGGCTTTTTCCATATTCGTCGCGGCATGGTATTGGCCCAGTAGAATCAGGGCGTCGCCGTCCAAGGGGTCGAGGGCGACGATCTCTTCCAGAATGCGCGCCTGCTCGGCTCCCGCCTCATTGTGAGCCGCGGCGAGTCTCGCCTCCAGTTTGAGCATGCGTTTGCGGACTTCGTCCGAAACGTCTTTACCGACATGTCCCGAGATTTTCTTCAGCAGTGTTGCGGCTGGCTCGTTAGCCGAACGGCTGGCCAAAACCTCGACATTCCGTAATTGCCGCGAAAGATCCGGTTTGCCGTCTCTCGCGAAAGCCCTCGCATAGGCGTCCGCCGCTTGGTCGTAGTGTCCGTCGTTGGCGTAGATGTCGCCTAATGTGTGAAGCGCGGCCACGGGCGTTTTTCCGGAGAGATCCAACAGTTCGTAGAGTTCGGCGGCCTTATCCGGCTGCTTAAGACCCAGATAGGCGTTCGCCTGCAGCAGAAGATAGTCGGATTTTCCTGGGTCGCGCTTGAGCAATTCGCCGCACAGGGCAATCGATTCCGCAAATTTTTGCTGTTTAAAAAGGGTTCTGCACAGGCCCAGCTTCCAGTCGAGCGTTTTGGGTTGGAACATCATGGCGAGCCGATAGGCGCTTTCAGCGGAAATGTATTGTTCCGTCATCGTATAGGCGTAACCGAGCAACCCATAGGTCATGCCATCATTCACGCCAAGCTCAATAGCCTGTGTCAAGGGGCTGATCGCCGCGTCAAAGTCGCCTTGCCTGATGCGGATCAGTCCGAGGTTTTTATGGGCGCGCTGGAAAGAAGGGAACTTCGCGATGGCCGCCTGATAGCCGGATGCGGCATTTGTGAGATGGTTTTCCTGAAAATGGAGGTTCGCCAGCGTGAAATCGAAAATTGCGCTCGTCGCGGGATGTATGTTCTTTTCGAGCAACTCGATTGCTTTGGGCGTTCCGCTCTCTTCGGACACGAGCCGCATCACCTTTTCCATCAGCTCTTTTTCGATGATCGATACGCGCGGTTCGATTTCCGGCCTCACACTGTAAGACCCCATGAAGGCTCGCTGGAAAGAGGGGTCGCGCCAGAAAGTCTCTGGCTGATCGATCCAGCCATCGGCGCGCCCCAGAACCGCACACAATGTGATACCGGCGATATAATGGATCTGCTTCATCTGTGTCTCCTCGAATCAAAGTGAAAACGTGATTGGCACTCGCATGCGGAATTGCACGGGTTTCCCGGCAACTTTGCCGGGGTCGAAGCGCCATTTTTTGACCGCGCCTATTGCAGCCTTGTCAAAGGCGGGGTTGTCGGACTTCTGAACCTTCGGGTCTTTGACGCGTCCGTCCTGCTCAACGATGAACAGAACATGGACCGTCCCTTGAATTTTCTTTTTCTTCAATTCGGGCGGATATTGAGGCGCAGGCTGGAAAACCACGCGTGGCGCCTGATCCAATTCCGCCAGCGAGAAAACGTCCTCGCTCGCTTGCATGTCGGCGCGCTCTGCGCCGGTCACCGCAAGCTTGACTGCGAAATCGCCTCCGCTGGCGTCTCCCGTTCCCGGATTGAGAGCCAATTCCAATTGAGACAGGTCGAGCGGTGGCGCAGTCTCAGCCAGTTCGGGAGGCGGTAACTCTTCGGGCGGCGGTTCCTCTTCCTTTTCCTGTACCGCTGGCGGCGGAGGCGGTGCCTCGACCGTGTCGACACTGACCAACTCAAGGTCGTCCTTGCTCTTCTGTTTGCCGATATCCTGTAAGACCGGCAACAGCAGAAACAGAACGACGGTTAATGCGGTTCCCAAGAGGAGTGTGGCGCCGGATGCGAAGAGTCGCCCGATGATCCCGACCCCGGGACGTTTGTTTGGGCCGAAACGTTTCATGACGCAGCCGCCTCCTTACGCGTCGCCAAACTTATTTTTACCGCACCTCCGAGTTTCGCTTCGTCGATCACCCTCACCAAAAGGCCCGCAGGCACTTTCTGGTCAGCTTGGATGATGACCGGAAGATCTTCTTTTTCAAGCATCCGTTTAACGATGGTTTGAACGCCGCCGATGCCGATCTCTTGTCCGCCGTAAACCACGGTGCCCTTGTCGGTGATCGCCAACAGGATGCTGTTTTTCTCCAAACGGATAGACGATGCCGCCTGCGGTTTGTCGACTTCCACGCCCGTTTCATCGACGAAGGTGGTTGTGACGATAAAAAAGATCAGCAAAATGAGCACACAGTCGATGAGAGGGGACATGTCGATCCCCGCCGAATCGCCTTCATCTTCGCCCGCGCCCTTGAATCTGCTCATTCTTTTTCCTCCTCCTTCTTTTGCTGAAACTCGCGTGACTGGAACTCATGCATGCACAAGGTCTCAACATGCGTAACCACCTTCTCGAACCGCTGATGCTGCCGGGTCAGAAAAAATTGGATAAAAACGCCCGTGAGCGCCAATACCAATCCCGTCTCGGTCGTGATCAGCGCCTCTGAAATACCCTTGGAGATGATCCCCATCGTCTGTTCTCCGCCTCCGCCCCGCGCCAAACCATTGAACGTGACCAGCATGCCTGTCACCGTGCCCAGCAACCCTAACAAGGGAGCCGTCGCAACGCAGACCTTCATGATTTGGAGGTTGCGCGTGAAGGGGCCGATCTCACTTGACTGGAACAGGGCGAAGTAGGCTTCCATTTCGTGCAGAGTCCTGCATTGCATCGCTTCGGCGATCATGCGTTGGATCGGACCGCGCGGGCGGGCGGGCCGATGCAGCCATCGCCGCCAAGCGCGCTGAGGCGCGGTGCGGGCACCCATCAAGATAAGCTGCAGCATCGTGCTGAGCCCGAGCGGATACATGATAAGACCTGTCAACGCCAGCGGTACCATAGCCCATCCGCCCGCGATCCAGATGGGCCATGCCTGCTCGAACCAAGACCTCAGCAGATCAGGCATATGCGCCATGACAAACATTTTGAGAATATCCATGTTCATGCGTCAGAGGCTCCGTTCCTTAATCCTTTCCAACCTCGCACATGAACCGGACGGCAATCTGTTCCATCTTGTCGGCAACACTCTTCGCCTTCCGCGACAGAAACGAATGCGTCAGAACGCATGGAATCGCCACATACAATCCGTATTCAGTCGTGATCAGCGCCTCGGAAATGCCCGATGAGAGCATTTTAATATCGCCAGAGCCGAAGACGGTCATCAGATTGAATGTGGAAATGATTCCAGTCACCGTGCCCAGCAGGCCCAGCAATGGAGCACATGCCGCAGAGACCGCCACAAAAGGAATGAACCGGTTGAGCCTTGCTTTGGCATCCAGCATTTTTTCGAACATCGCTTCTTCGACGAGTTCACGAGGCTGCGCTAAGTTTTCAACGCCCGCCTGCAACATGCGGCCTGTCATGCCGCGCAGCTTGCCTGCCAACGCTTTTGCCTGCGGCTGGTCATTGTTGCGGACGGAATCCAGCAGTTCCGCAAGGCGTTTCGCGCGGGGTAAACGGACAAGAAGCAGCGAGATATACTTGAGGATGACCACCAGCATCGCGCAAGAGAACAAGAACAGAATCGGCCACATAACGGTGCCGCCCTTATGAAAATGTTCGACGACGGTTTCTTTTAACTCCTCGATCTTGCGTGCGTTGCCAAGGGACGCGTCGAAGGGGATCTGCCCTTCGCCTTTCATCACCACCGTTCGGACCATGTCGGTTTGGGCGGCTTCAGCGTACGGCGTTACCACCGGAAACAGCGAACCGACGCGCTGGCTGGCGAGGCCGACCAACGCGGTGTCCTCCGAGGCAAAATACGCCACAGGGCCAAAGAGCAGAAATTGTCCCTGTTTGACCAACCCGTCCTCGCCTGACGCGTTTCCTTTGAAAGTCAGCCCGCCCGCCATCTCCTCCAGCCGAGCCAAACTCATGAGAAGCATGCAGAGCTGATCATTGAAAGCGGCGACCGGATCGTCGGCTAAACGTTCCTGCGCGCTTTTGGCACTGGACAACGACTCTTTGTACAGCTCAAGCTCCGCGATATGCAGGCGCGTTTCGAAGTTTCTCGCATATTCCCCGATCAAACTGCACAGATAGTTTCGTTCTGGTTCATGCTGCTTAATCTGGTTTCGCAGCGATGAGATTTCCAGCGTGCTGCCGTCTGAAAGCCGTTTGGCCGCGTCATACGATTTACGCAGCTCGCTGAGAGTCTGTTCTGCTGACGACAGCGCGTGGGCCAGCGGGATTTTTTCATTGGCAATCCGCTTTCTCGCCTCGGCCAACCGCAGGTTTGAGGCCTCAAGGCGCATCCGCATCGTTGCCGCTTCGGCCTGTCCGACCACCACATTCGTTGCCTCTTGCGCGTCGGTTCGCGCGAGTAGCAAACACGCGGCGCATAAGCTCACGACAATCTTCATGCTGTTCTCCGAAACCTTCAATTCTGATTTCATGTTCCATCCTTATTTCACGCTGACAGGCAACGCCACATACGCCGCCGGTTTTTCGCTGCGATAAATGCCGAGGACTTGAGTGATCGGGTTCACCAGATCATTTCTTTCCTGCCATTCCCACGTGCCGAGTTTGCCGAGTTTGCCGATGCCGGCCACACCGCATTTTTCATTCACGTAGTAGGCTTGCGACAATCCGATGTAGAATACGGTCGTCTCGACTTGCCTTCCGTCGCCGAGTTTGCGCACCTCGCCGGCGACCGACAGTTCGCGGGCCGCCTTGTTGAGTTCGTTCAGCGTCCCGATTACGTTCTGGTAGC
>CAZTDL010000277.1:0-6029 GCA_964612775.1 uncultured Lentisphaeraceae bacterium | reverse complement strand
TGCTGCGTCGAACCGTCCGAAATGAACGGCGTGGTCATTTCGTTGGTGAAAACCGAGTCCGGGGAGACCGCATAGGTCCCGGCCGCGGGTAAAACCGTGCCGACCGGCGTGGAGATGGTCAACATCGTCACGGTTGAGGCCACGCACAAGCCGTGCCTCGCGTTCGGCCCTTTCGCGATCACGGCGGACAAGCCGCAAAGCGTCTGCACCGGCGTCAGCGCATCCGCCGTCACGCCGTCGCCAACGCCGAGCTCGCCGATAGCGTTCCACCCCATGCCCCACAGCGTGCCGTCCGCTTTCACAAAGAGGGAGTGAAAACCTCCCGCCGCCGCCGTCCGAACGCCGTCCGCCACGCGCACCGGCCGGTTCGTGTCCGCCGTCGTGCCGTCGCCCAGCTGGCCGTGCAGGTTGAACCCCATCGCCCAGAGCCCGCCGTCCAACGTCACGAACAGCGAGTGGCGCTCCCCCGCCGCGACCGAGATGACACCGTTCGTGATCGCCGTCGGCGTCCAGAACTGCGACACCGTGCCGAGACCGAGTTGGCCGGAGGTGTTGTAGCCCATGCCCCACAGCGTGCCGTCCGTCTTGATGAACAGCGATTGACGCTCGCCCGCCGCGACGGCGGCGGCATCGGCCGCTATAAAAACCGGCCGGTTGGCCGATGCCGTCGTGCCGAGACCCAGCTGGTAACAGCCATTGTCTCCCATGCCCCACAGCGTGCCGTCCGCCTTCACGAACAGGGAATGGTAGGTGCCCGCCGTCACCGCCACCACATTGCTGGCCACAAAAACGGGCAGCTCGTTCGTTGCATCCGCCGTACCGGTACCGAGCTGGCCGCGGGCGTTCAGCCCCATGGCCCAGAGCGTCCCGTCCCTCTTCACGAACAGGGAGTGCGACTCCCCCGCCGCGACGGCGGCGACATTGTCCGTCACGAAAATCGGCCGGTTGGTCGATGCCGTCGTGCCGATGCCGAGCTGACCATAGTTGTTGTCGCCCATCCCCCAGAGCGTCCCGTCCGCCTTCACGAACAGCGAGTGACTCTCGCCCTCGGCCGCCGTCACGACGTTTGAGACCGCAAAAACCGGCCGGTTGGTCGATGTTGTCGTGCCGATGCCGAGCTGGCCGTGCGTATTATATCCCCACGCCATAAGACTCGGATTTCCGACCAACACGTCTGCCGGCAAACCGATGGCGGTACCCTGCGTGTTGGTCACCACGACGGTATACACGCCGGAATCCGTGATGCCCGCGCCGACGACGCTCAGCGTCGAGCCCGTCTCTCCGGCGAGCATCGCGCCGTCTTTCCACCACTGGTACCCGAGCGCGTCCGCAGCCGTCACGCTTAGCGTCAGCGTGTCGCCCTCATTGATGATCTGGCCGACAGGCTGTACGGTCACCGACGGCGCCGCGGCAAAGACATTTGCCAAACAGAAAGTCAGCACCCATCCAAGCAAAGCGGACATCCACCGCACCAGTCGTCGTGTATGCATTCGAGGTTTATTCATTCTCATCTCCATTGGACAAAGGTCTGATTACGACTGCACCAGAGTCGTGTGCCCCACATCCGAAGAGAAAACTCAACACGCAGAATATAAGACGCGGCTCTGTTTTTATTATTGCAGGGTCTCGGACTCTTGTCTGTCAGCAACATAGCTGATTATGCGTGTAGGGGCTGCCTACAAACACGCATGCTCAACCCCGAATCATTCGTGTTACGCCTCTATTGGAAAATAGAGATTTTCACGCGTAACCATTACGTGCGAGCCAACTTCATTTCGCAAGAAACGACCGAGGCCGATGCGAAACCGTAACGCCAAGCACATGCGCCTGTATCAGAGCTTCCTTTTCAGGAAAAGGTCAGATACACTGTGATAAGAAACTCAGACGATATTCACGTATGCATTTCTATTTACATCTGTTGTTTGTGTTTTCCGGAATTCTGTTCACGCTGGCCGCTTTGGCATGGGGATACCGCGGCACGTCGGGTTGCGGAAAAACACTCTTCCTGTTTCTTGCGACGGAAAGTCTGACGTGCTACGCGTACGGCATGAATCTGTCATCCGACGTGTTGTCGACAAAGCTGTTCTGGAAACACGTTGAATATCTTTTCGGTATGCCGGTCGCGCCGCTGATGCCGGTGCTCGCGCTACGGGTAACGGGCTATGAGAAACGGCTGCCGAATTGGCTGTTGGCTCTGTTTTTCGGCGTTCCGGCGGCGGGAATCGCGTTGAATTGGACCAACGGTTGGCACGGGATCTATTATACGAGGGTCTGGCTAGAGAGTTACGGCGCGCTGACGGTCATGGCCAAAGAGTATGGCGCCTCGTATGCGGTCCGTTTCGCCTACCTGTACGCTTTGGTCGTTGTCGCATGTGCGATCTTCGCGATTCGGCACAAACGCCATCCGATCCTGAAACCGGGACAAGCGGTCTTGGTTCTGGTAGCGCTGGCCGCACCGCTGGTTTTCGGGCTGCCCTATCATTGGCTGGAGACGTCATATCTCCGGCACATCAACACGATGCATCTGGGGTTTTTTGTGACGGCCCTGGTTTTCTCGTTTGCCCTGTTCGGAGAGCAGTTCGAGGGGGTCATACGCGCGCTTGGCGAGTCGGAACGGCGAAACAGGCTCTTGCTCGGAAACGCCAACGCGATTTTTTATACGATTGCCCCTGACGGACGCTTCTCATACGTATCCGATTCGGTGCAGCAATTCCTGAACTATCGGGCCGATGAACTCGTCGGCCGTCTGTACAACACTCTTTTTTTTAATGAGGACGTCCCCGTTTATGCCGCGTTCCTAAACCGGGTCGTAAGGACAGGCGAACTGCAGTCCGGCGTCGAGTATCGCGTGCGCCATGCGGACGGAACTCTCCGCTGGAACACGTCGAGTATCATGCCGGTGCGAAACACGCGTAACGGCGAAACCCTGTATGTGGGCGTGGCGCACGACATCACAGCAGCCAAGCGAACGCAGGAAGCGTTATACATCGCAAACAGCCATTTGAAGGAACTCATCGCCAGCCGGGAGACGGAACTCCGGGAGGCGATCCACACGGCGCTGGGCGCATCAGACGACGAAGCCCAGCGCATCGGCAAAGACATTCACGACGGACTCTGCCAAGAATTGGTGGCGTTATTCCGCATGGCGGATAATCTGGATCAGGAGCAGGCGAAAACGCCCGACAGCACGCATATCTTCTCGGCGATGGCCCAACAGATTTCGCATGCTCTGCGGCTCGCACGCGGGATCTCATACGATCTGTCGCTCTGCGATCTCGAAGGGCAGACACTTGCGGATGCTCTGGCGACTTTTTCGCGACGTTTCGAAAACGCGACGGGAAGTGTCATCGAGTTGAACTGCGCCGCCAACCTGTCCGTTTTCAACCGGACAGAGTCGGGACATGTATACCGCGTCATCCGCGAGGCGTCCGTGAACGCGATTCGACACGGTAAAGCGCAACACGTTTGGATCGATCTCGTTCAGGAACCTCAACAGCTCGTTGTATCGGTTACGAACGACGGGGTCGCCGTGCCCACGGACGAACGCTTTATCTGGACAGAAGGACTCGGCATAAAACAGATGAAGATGCGGGCCCGGCTTTTGGGTGGCACCTTCGCTCTGAGACGGAACGCGGAAGGGAAAACGCTTGTAGAACTCCTTGTTCCTCGCAACACGGAAACCCAGGAGATGAAACCGTATGAAGCCGGCGGAAAAACAGCGTGAGGTATTGATCGTTGACGATCACCCGCTGATCAGAAAAGGCCTGTGCGATGCCATTGGCGAAACGCATGATCTGAAGGTTTGTGACGAGGCGGGCGGGCTCCATGAGGCACTCGAAGCGGTGGCACGCCGGATGCCGGACATGATTCTGCTCGACCTCAATCTGAAAGACGGCAACGGTTGGGACTTCATCAAACGGGTTCGGGCCGAGAGAGGAGATGTGCCGATTCTGGTGGTGTCGGTATGCGATGAAGAGATTTACGCGGCCCGCCTTCTTCAAGCCGGGGCGAACGGATATCTGATGAAAGACGCGTCTATCGGCCAAGTGATAGGGGCTATCCGAAAAGTGCTAAGGGGAGACATCGCCGTCAGCGACGCCATAGCTTCGCGCTTGATCCGAACCGCCACCTCGGCGAACGGAAAGACGGGGGGACGCCGCCGAGCTTGATCGTCTCAGCGACCGCGAACTCCAGGTCTTTGAACTCCTCCGGGGAGAGAAAAGCAATCGCGAAATCGCCGACTATCTGGGCATCAGCCAAAAAACGATCGGAACATACAAAGCCCGCCTGATGGAAAAGCTCGGCGTTCGAACCACGTCTGAACTGATGTCCTATCTGCAACACGCATCCGTTTCCGGCAAGGACGAGCCGTCGACCGGTCACGCGACTGGCGCAATTGATTTTCAATGAAGCCGGCGAGTCGTCAAGACGCGACACGGTAAAAAAAAGAGGGACGCGCTCATTCGGGCACGTCCTTTTCGCAAACATTCCGATCGGCAGGCGCCTCAGAACCCCATACGAGGCTTGACGCTCTCTTTGCGGATCTCCTGCTCATCGGCCCAGACAAGCTCACCCGTACGCAGGCCCTTGAGTGTCATCGAGAACTTGTAATACTGGTCGACCGTGCGGCCCACCTGCGTTTTGATCTCGCTCAGGGCACCGGTCAAATACATCTGCGCCGCACTCTGCTGGCCCGGTTTGATCGCCTTCTTCGGATCGGTCAGCCCGAGATTGGCCTGAGCATCCATGAACTCGATATCCGTGCCCGAGGTTGACTTGTCGACAAACCGAAACATGCCCGAACGCAGCAGCTGCATACGCAGCGAATCGGTGATGCTCACCATATCCACATGTTGGGTGGTGCGGTTTTTGAGCGGCTCCACGTCCAACACCGGACGAGTACCGCCCACAGACTCGCGCACACCCGGCGCGCTCAACAGCGACTCCGCCATTTTTTCCACCGTACGCCGCACATCCTGAGGCTCCAGTTTGGAAGAAATCGGCGCGCGATCCAGTTCCACCTCACGCACGCGGGGTGTCGTCGCGCATCCCGTCACCAGCATCGCCGCAGCGGCCACGCCCGTCATTGCTAACTGTCCATATTTCATATCAGTTCCTCGTTTTCGTTTCCGTTGTTAGTCGGCTGATTCCAAACCGCGCACACGCAGTTTCGACGTGACGCCGGCCGGCGAGTTCGCCACGCCTGTGACCGTCACCGAATCACGTCCCTCAAGAATCAGGTTCCGATAGGTTTTGGTACTCGGATCGATCTCCATACCGTTCGCATCGAACCACGCGATGCGGTAGTTCAGCCGCAAACGGCGATGCTTGGCCGACAGCAGCGTGATATGCACCCGCTTTAATCCGTTGACCTCGTCATAATTAACTTTTTGAATCTGGACCTGATCCTTCAGGCGCGTGCTGTCTTCCAGCACCAGCGTGCTTCCCGTCGTATGATCCGTCGTGACCGTCGTTCCGGCCGTCTCGACACAACCGGTCAACGAGGCCAACGCGGCCGATAGCACGGCCATTCCAAATAGAGCATTCATCCGTTTCATTCCGTCCCCTTTCCCTTCGTTGTTTCAGCGCATCACTGCGCATTCACGCCATACAACGTCTTCGGCCCGCCCGGCAACGATACCGGCGGATAACCGGCCTGCATGCTGCCGCACACGCCAAACGTGACAGGTCCGCCCTTGCCGTTCAGAGAAGCGGTGGCGCTGTCAAAGAAATTTCAGCCAAGCGATCCGACCAATCCCGTCCGGGAATTCGCTAAAGAGCTTCGTTTAGCCTTGGCCGATAAATTAGGGCTGGAATCGGACGAGCAATTGGATAAATTAAAAATTTTTACAACCCTGGGCGGACCGCTGGATGCCCATGGGGTCGACGGTTTCGTCTCTTTTATCTGTGCGGTCGGCAATGGCGGAGAAAGGGAGGTTCTGGTTTTTTTCGATGTGACTAAGAATCCGAATAAAGATGAAGCGCCAAAGGCCGCGGAGTTACTGATCGGCGGCGATATTCCCGACCCG
>CAZTDL010000276.1:0-6029 GCA_964612775.1 uncultured Lentisphaeraceae bacterium | reverse complement strand
GTGCCCTCGCTGAAAGGCGTTCTGGACACCTTGGCCAGCCTCAAGCCGCCGACGCCTGGCGTCAAGGGCCTGCAGCAGCAGCCGACCGTGCTGTTCAACCGCATGGTCTATCCTTTTGTGCCGTACACGTTCCGCGGTGCGATCTGGTATCAGGGCTGCAGCAACCTCGGCGACGGCGCGGCCTACTGCGACAAAATGCACGCGCTGGTGAACGGCTGGAAGACGGTGTTCGAGAATCCCGCCCTGAAATTCTATTTCGTGCAGCTTGCGCCGTTTATCTACGGCGGCGACGGCAAAGCCCTGCCCGTGATTTGGGAAGCGCAACAGAAGTTTGCGGACGAGGAGAAAGATGCGGGCATGGCGGTGATCACGGACGTCGGCGACCTGCATGACATTCATCCCAACGACAAGGAGACCGTCGGCCGCCGTTTGGCGCTGCTGGCGCTCAACCGCGATTATACGGCATGAAGACCGTCAAGGCCGATTCGCCCACGCTGAAGGAGAGTAAGGTCGAAAACGGCAAGTTTGTGCTGACGTTCAATAACGCGGAGAGTTGGTACACGACCGGCAATCAGCCCGCCAAGAACTTTGAGGTGGCGGGTGAGGACGGCATTTTCGTCGAAGCGAAGGTCGAAATTAAAGGCGCTCAGCTTGCGGTCGGTTCCGACAAGGTGGCTGTGCCCAAACAGCTGCGCTTTATGTGGGACCAGACCTGCGAAGGCAACCTCTACAGCGAGGCTTGCCTCCTGCCCGGCGCTTTCCGCATTCAGCCGAAGTAGCGTTTTCACGTCTTCGGATGGGCGCGTCGGCCGCACGCCCATCCGGACGTTCGACGAACGATTCGGAGCGAATTCCGCAACCGGTTCGAAAGCGGGGGTCTCTCTCATGGATGTCCGTGTCCGTGATCGGATGGACAGAAGGCGTGTCCGCTCGGGAAAACGCTCTCAGGGGATGTGCCCCGACATGAAAATGCACGGGGATTTGTGAGCCGAAACACATTGAAAAAAAGGTCAGAAATTAAGGCGGGTTGACTCGGGAAGGGCGATGGGATACTGTTTCAAGTGTAGCTCAAGGAGTCTGCAAACATGGCGATATTTAAGAGATCCCGCTTTGCCCGATTGCGGAACCTGAACCTGCCATGCTTGCTTTTGCTTCTGCTGTCGCCGTTTGCGGCCTTACCTTCGCCGCACGATCTGTCGGCTGCGTATACCGTATGCAGGTGGACGCTGGATGATGGTTTGCCCGACAGCCAAGTCTGCGGTGTCGTGCCGGGGCAGGACGGGTATATATGGTTGGCCACGGTACGTCATCTGGTGCGGTTCGACAGCCTGCGGTTTATGACCGTTGAGATGCCGCCGCAATCGGCCGTGGGCCGGAACGAAGGCCTTTTCCAAGACAGCCGGGGCGGTCTGTGGATATACGGTTTTCTCGGGGCGGTGCGGTACAAGGACGGCCTGTGGTGGCAGAGCGAAGCCGCCGGTATGCCGCGCGGGCGCGTGACGTCTGTCACGGAGAGCCCGGACGGTGTCGTCTATCTCGCGCAGGAGCGCGTCATCTGCGAATGGAAAAATGGCGTTGCGCGTCCGCTTCTGCAAAGTTCCGCCTTCACGAACGAGACCGGGATTTTTCGACAACTGGCGTGGAATCGTGACGGGGGATTGTGGATTGCGGTTGGGGATGGGCTGTATTGCTGGTCGCCAGGCAACGCCCGTGCGCCGTCCCGCACGACGGATATCCGGGCCGAATGGGTGTTGCTGTCCGCCGCCGACCAGCCTCTGGTGGCCCATGGCTCTTTTGTCTGTTTGCGCCGCAAAAAGGGACTTTGGGAACGGTTGCCGGATACGCAGCCTGTGTCGGCCCGATGCCTTTTAGACCTGCCGGACGGGGCCCTCTGGGTGGGTCACGATGCCGGCGTAAACAGTTTCTCTGGAAACGCGTGGCATGCGCAGCCGCAGAGTGTGATTGACGGGGCTTCCGGCGTCTTGGGCATGGCCACGGACCGTGAGGGCAACATCTGGCTGGCCACGACGGACGGTCTGGTGCGCATGCGGCACCGAGTCGTGCAGAGGGTTCCCGTAAAGGGCCTTCCGGAGGAATCCGGCGTGTCGTCCCTTTGGGTTGAGTCGGACGGACAGGTCTGGGCCGGACTGCGGTCAGGCGGGTTGGCCGTCGGTGACGAGAGCGGGCTGGTGCCGCTGCCCGCATTACCCGATTTTGCTGATTTTGCGCTCAACGCGCTCTATCGCGAGGCCGACGGCACACTCTGGTGCGGCGGTTCGGGAGGAAATCTGTGGACGCTCGGGAAAGATGAGCTGAAAAGGGTCGAAGGCACGTACGCGGATGATGTGCGGGCGATTTTGGGCAGGGGCGGCGCGCCTTCATGGATCGCGACACGCCGGGGGGTGTTTTCTTTCAACGGCAGTTTGAACAGGCTGGAGGAGATGGCTTGGCCTCTGGACCCCGTGCTTGCTCTGTGGCAAGATCCGAATGGCTTTCTTTGGGTCGGTCACGAGAGCTTGGGCTTGGCGGTGCTGCGTTCAGGTGGACGGGACGAGTTTCTGTCGGAAAATGATCTTCCCGGAAGAACGATCCGCGCCCTCTACCGCGACAGCGAAGACGTTCTTTGGATGGGCGGCTTGGCGGGGCTGGCTCGTTGGGAGGATGGACGGCGTTTCGTGTTCCGGCGTGCGCACGGCTTGTGGAATGAGTCGGTTCGTCAGATCGCCGAGGATGCCAGCGGCGGTCTTTGGCTGGGAACCGCGGGGGGGATCATGCGGATCGCGAAGCAGGAATTGGCGGAGGTTGCGGCCGGAAAGAAGGAGCTGCTCGCGGTCAGGACCTTCGGCGTCGAAGCCGGCATGGAACGGGTGGAGTGCACGGGCGGTGTTTTTTCCCGGCCGGCGAACCGCCGCGTGATCGGCTTTGGTTTCCCACGCGAGCGGGACTCGTCACGGTGGAAACACGGAACATGCTTCCGTCCCGTCCCGCTCCTGAGGTTCGCTTGGCGGGTGTCGGCGTGGGACGTCTCGTGACGCTTCATGCCGCGGCCTGTGCGGCGAGAACGACCCGTTTTGACAACGGATCCAATCTGCATGACGTGCGGCTCGATTATACGGCCTTGGATTTTTCCACGCCGGAACGCGTTCGGTTCCGGTTCGAACTGGACGGCCCTGTTGCGCAACGTTCCGGTCTGACGGAAGAACGGCAGATCCTGTTTTCCCGGTTGCCGCCCGGAGACTACACGTTCCGCGTGACGGCGTGTAACGGCGACGGTGTCTGGAGTCCGGACGGCGCAAGGATGGCGTGGACCGTGCGTCCCTTCTTCTGGGAGACCGCCGGGTTCCGATTCGGATGTTTGCTGTTGGGGTGCGGATGTGTGGTGTTTTCCGTGCGCACCGTCGAGCGGCGGCGTGTGCGCAGAAAGTTGGAGGCGGCCGAACGGCAGGAGGGGCTTGAGCGCGAACGCGCCCGCATCGCCCGTGATATCCATGACGACTTGGGTGTGAGCCTGACGCAAATCGCGCTGCAGTGCGAGGTGATGCAGGACGACCTCGGTCAGCCCGAGCACATGCGCCGACACGTGATGGAACTTTCACAGAGCTCGCGGGCCGTGACACGGGCGGTGGATGAGATCATCTGGGCCGTGACGCCGGGCAACGACACGCTGGAAACGTTCACGGGCTTCATCGGCCAGTTTGTGGAGAACACGCTTAAACCGACGGGAATGGCGTGTCGGCTGGCGTTGCCGACCGAGCTGCCGAATCTCCCGATGATGGCTACGGTACGGCATTGCCTGTATCTCGTGCTCAGGGAAGCGCTGAACAACGTCATCCGCCATGCTGGAGCAAGAACCGTGCGTTTCACGCTTGCGCTGTCGGACAGGCGGCTGACGCTTACGCTTGCCGATGACGGTTGCGGTTTTGATCCCGGTCGGCAATCGGCGTTGGCGGAGGAACGCCTGTGCAGGGGCAACGGCCTCGCCAACATGCGCAAACGGATGGCCGAGATCGGTGGTTCACTGGACCTTGTCAGCACGCCCGGTCAAGGCACGACACTGAGGGTTCAGGTCTGCCTTTGATCAATTGAAACTAACGCATGCCTATGAAAACTGATCTTCACGCCAAACATATCCCCATCACCGCGGCCATCGTCGAAGACGACGCCGGTGTGAGGCAGCGATTGGTCGCGCTTCTTGAACGGGCTCCCGATTTTGTCTGTGCGGGCGATTATGCAAACGGGGAGAACGCCGTGGCCGGATTGCCTCAGCGGCCTTCCCGTGTCGTGCTCGTGGACATCAACCTGCCCGGCATCAATGGCGTGGAGTGTGTCCGGCAGTTGGCGGCGCAGATGCCGGATGCGCATTTCATCATGTTGACCGTGCATCAGGATACAGACACGATTTTCGAGGCCCTGAAGGCCGGAGCAAGCGGTTACCTGCTTAAACCGGGGCGTAAAGACGAGCTTTTGCAGGCGATCCGGGATGTGGTGGCAGGCGGTTCGCCGATGACCAGCAGCATCGCCCGCAAGGTCGTGCAGTCTTTCCAGCGCCCGCATCCCTCGCCGCCGGATGAGCTGCATGTGCTCAGCGGCCGCGAGCGTGCCGTGTTGGATCTGTTGGCTCAGGGATATCTTTACAAGGAAATCGGCGACCAGCTTGGCATCAGCCTATGGACCGTTTCCACCTACGTGCACCGCATCTACCAAAAGCTTCACGTCACAGGACGCATTGAAGCCTTGGCCAAGCTCCGCGGGGACGCGTCACGCCTGTAGCGGGTGTCACAATTGTTGCGACAGGCGCAAGCGCCTTTTCTTCGCTATAGTCTCTCTCCATGAGATGGGATTTGCTTTTAGCGTGCCGTAACCCGCACGATTCACTCGGCAACACGTTGTTGCCGTATGCCTGCGGAGAGACTGAAACGGCGTCGATTCGATTTGAGTTCAAATAAGGGGATTACCGTATGAAGGGTTTATTGGTCGTTTTTCTGGGAACCTCTGTTGCCGCGATGGCGGCGCAGACCGAAGAGTTGAAGGATTATCTCTTCCGCCCGATGCCGTTTACGGCGGTTAAGGTCGAGGATGGCTTTTGGGGGACTCGACTTGAAACCAATCGGACGGTCACCGTCTGGTACGCCTTCAAGAAGTGCGAAGAGACGGGCCGCATCGACAATTTCGCTAAGGCGGCGAGGCTGATGTCTGGAAGTTTTCGGGGGACACCGTTTGACGATTCGGATGTCTATAAGGTCATCGAGGGCGCGTCTTACAGCCTTGCCACACATCCCGATCCGAAACTCGACGCCTATCTCGACGCTTTAATCGCGAAGATTGCCGCCGCCCAAGAACCGGACGGCTATCTATACACGGCCCGCACGATCCATCCCGACAATCCTCCGGGCATCGCCAGCCCGAAGCGCTGGCTGAACGACTGCGGCGATCTCCGGGGCAAGTATGGGGATAGCCACGAACTTTATAACGTGGGGCATCTCTATGAGGCCGCCGTGGCCCACTATCAGGCAACCGGCAAACGGACGCTGCTGGATGTGGCCATTCGGAGCGCGGATCTCGTGGCGTCGGTCTGGGGGCCGGGCAAACTCGAAATCCCGTCCGGCCATCCGGAAATAGAGCTCAGTCTGATCAAGCTCTATAGGGTAACGGGCAAACGAGCCTATCTGGATTTGGCGCGCTTTCTTCTGGAGTGCCGGGGCCGCGGCAAAGGAATTCCCACGGCTCAGTATGCCAATCACAAGCCGGTCGTCGAACAGACAGAACTGGTCGGGCACGCCGTCCGCTCCGTGTACATGGTCTGCGCGATGACGGATATCGCCGCAATCTTGGGCGATGAACCCTATCGCCGGGCTGTCGATGCGATGTGGATCGATATGGCGAGCCGCAAAATGGCGGTGACGGGCGGTCTCGGCGCGCGCCACGGTGGCGAGGCGATGGGGGACGCCTATGAGTTGCCCAACGCGGAGGCGTATAACGAGACCTGCGCCGGCATCGCGAATGCGCTTTGGAATCACCGCATGTTTCTA
>CAZTDL010000275.1:0-6046 GCA_964612775.1 uncultured Lentisphaeraceae bacterium | reverse complement strand
CCCTCGATGAAGGATTGGCGCGGCGGCCGCGGCATCCTCGAGAACATCATCCCGTCCAGCACCGGCGCGGCCAAGGCGGTCGGCAAGGTGATCCCCGAGCTGAATAAGAAGCTGACGGGTATGGCGTTCCGCGTCCCGACCTCCGACGTCTCGGTCGTCGACCTGACCGTGGTGCTTGCGAAAGAGACCTCGTACGACGCCATCAAGGCGGCGATGAAGGAAGCTTCCGAAGGCGAGCTCAAGGGCATTCTCGGCTACACCGAAGAGAAGGTTGTCTCGACCGATTTCCGCGGCGAATCCAAGACCTCGATCTTCGATGCCGAAGCGGGCATCATGCTGGATTCGACCTTTGCCAAGATCGTGAGCTGGTACGATAACGAGTGGGGTTATTCCAACAAGGTGTTGGAAATGGCCCGCGTCATCTCGAAGTAAGCGCTGTGCCGCTTGTTTTGTGGAACGCCGTTCTCGCGTCAGCGGGGGCGGCGTTTTTGTATATTGAACAGTCTCCCGTCTGCGTCCGCCGAAAAGCTCAGCGGATACGCTCTGTCCGTATCCGCTCCGACTTCGAAGGTCGAAGTCGCCGTTTTCGCTTGGCTTGTCCGGCGGACGGCCGGAAATCAACGCCCAAATAAGTCCAAGACCATCCGCTCGCCTCCAAAGCGATCAACGGTTTGGGCAGAGCTTCTGAAACGATTAAAAGTCCGGTTGCTTCGTCGACTTTTTGCGTATGTCCGTCGCGCTAAAGACGCTTCGCTCGGAAACGCGGCCTTCGCTTAACCCTCTCCGCTTTTCGGCGGCGGTCTTATCCGCAAGGCTGTCGTCCGCATCAAAATAAAGGGAAAAGCCATAGGGCCATATTTAGCGGGCCGCCTTCGCGTGACCGAGTTTGTTTTGGAACGCGCGCAGAACAGCTCCCCAGAATTTGGGTTTAAAGAGGAAAAGAGGGTGCCGCCAGACATAACGGACGTTGATTTCTTTGAGGGTGAAGAGCTTTTTGTTGAGGTCTCTTTCTTGAATCTCCAACACACCTGTTTTTAGCTCCGGGCGCGTGGCGCGGATGATGTCAAAAAAATGCTCGTGAGGCGTTCGGCAATAAACCCATCCACACGGCGCTGATACAGATCGTATTCCGCCAGATCCCGTGTTTTCTCAAAATCGAAGATAACGCCAAAGGGAAACCGGCAATATTCCTCGAAAAGTTCCCACTTTATGACGGTCATATTGAAAGGATGAAAATAAGTGCGGGAGGCGATTTCGTCGGCGAGCGCGGCCTGTTGCGGATAACGGACCTTGAGAATATTGAGCGCCCTTTCGATGTCTTCCGGGATGTGGCATTGCGCGTAGTAACTTTTGAGAGTCCCCAACTGCGACGGATTGGAATGGGCAATGACAATATCATGCGATCTAAAAAAGTTTTCGAGCGGGGCGGGGTTTTTAACGTATTCCTCCTCAAAGTGGTTATAAAAATCTTTTGTAGCGGCTTTTTGCGTTATGTTGCGGGTTTTATTAAGCGTGTAGAGCCTGCGGTAGTGCGCTAGTCCGACGTATTCCGGATTATTCAGAGCTGCGCGATTTTTCCATGCCCAATAGATGGCCGTAATCTCGCAAAAAGATATGTTCTTGCTTGAAATGTTGTCGCCCGTGTCGTCGCCGATAATTCCGTCGAGAGCCTCTTTGACCTCGGGGGATGCGACCGCTCGTCCGACATGAATTGGGACGAGAATGTCCGACTTTAAGAAACGGTCGGCCTTGTGGTAACAGACGAGAATTTTAATGCCGCTCATAAAAGTGTTTTTGAAAATAGTTAAGCGTTCTTTCGACGACCTTGTCCTGATTGTAGTATTTATACTCGGCCCGCCGTCCAATAAAGTGAAGATGGGGAAACTTTTCGGCCAGGGTACGATACTTTTGGTAGAGAATCTGGTTTTCGGGATGCGGGATGGGGTAGTAGGGGGCGCCTTGCGCTTGCGGGTATTCGCGCGAGAGGATCGTCTGTTCGCACGCGGGAGAGCCGGGGAGATGCTTGTATTCGGTGATGCGTGTATACGCAAAATCGTTGGGATAATTGACCTGCATGACAGGTTGGTGGAACTTTTCAGAACGGATTTCCCAGACGAACCTCACGGAACGGTAGGGAAGCTTTCCGTAACGATAGTCGAAAAACTCGTCGATGCAGCCGGTATAAACGAGATCCTTATAAGAAACCTTGCCCAAACAGTCTCGATAGTCGGTGTTCAAGCGTACCGTGATCAGCGGGTGGGCCAGCATGGCCTCGAACATCGCCGCGTAACCGTCGGCGGGCATAGCCTGATAACTGTCGGTAAAATAGCGGTCATCATGGTTGGCGCGCAGGGGAATCCGTTCCATCACCGAACGGTCGAGTTCGCTTGGCCAGAGGGCCCACTGTTTTTTCGTATAGTTTTTAAAGAACTTTTCGTAGAGATCTTTCCCAATGCGGGAGATGACGGCATCTTCGCTGTTTTTGATTTCACGCTCTTCGCGAACGGATGCATAAAAAGCCTCGATAGTCTCTTCCGTGTGGCGCGTCCCGTAAAGCGCATTGACAGAGTCGATGTTGACGGGGAAAGGATAGAGCTTACCGTCAATGCAACTTTTGACGCGGTGCTCATAGGAAAGCCACTGGGTGAAACGTGAAAGGAACTCCCATACCTCGCGGCTGTTGGTATGAAAAAGGTGCGGGCCGTACTTGTGGATGCGGATGCCCGTGGTCGGATGGATGGCGTCGTAGGCGTTGCCGGCAATATGGTCGCGACAGTCGATGACAAGGACCCGTTTACCGCTCTCCGCCGCAAGTCGTGCAAACGTGCTTCCCGCATATCCCGCACCGACGACTAGAAAATCAAAGGGCTGGTCAATGGTTCTTTCCTCCTCAAATGGCAAAACATTTTCCAAGAAAGGGTTATCTATCTCAAGGAGAAATTATTCTGGTGCGTAGCCCCCCCCCAAGGGAACGGCTATCTTTTCGGACCTGAGTCCATCCTGCATACGCCGTTCCTTCGTTGTTCGTCATGCATTTGTGACTCGCCAAGCGCAGTGATGAAATCGCCACCTCTAGGGGTGAAGCGTTTTTTTCAAAAGCTTCACCGAATTATTCTCGCTCCCGAGGAGACGCTTGCCGCCAAATGGAAGTCGCGCTATGATTTCGCTCATGAAACATGTTCTTTATGCTTTGTTTTTCTCGGCCGTATTTTTTTGTTCGGCGACACAGGGGGAAACCATCATCAACGCCCATCCCGACCCGAAATACGGAAAGCCGATTCCGTTCAGAAAAGTTCCGGGGACAGCGGGGACGATGTCGCTTGAAATCGCAAACGGCAAACTCTACGCGCTTGAGGACAACGGTCTTTCGATTTTCGACCTTGCAGACCCGAAAAATCCCAGGCGGCTCGGGCATGTCGGCGGTATGGGAAATGTCCGCCAGTTAAGAATCGGCGGGAAGACGGCGTTTCTTTCATCCCGCCAGTGCGGTCTTTGGGCGGTCGATATCTCTGACGACTCGACACCGAAAATCATCTCGAACTTCGACGGCGTCGAAATGGCTACGGGACTCGATGTCGCGGGCAACGTCGCGTTCTTGGGCAACCGCGTGTATGGCATTCAATGCGTCGATGTTTCCGATCCTGCTAGGATGAAGTATCTTTCGTCGCTTCAAACGGACGAATCGCAGTCGGTCTACTACCGTAACGGTTTGCTCATGAGCGGCGACTGGGCGGGCGGTGAAGTGACCGTCATCGACGTGTCGGATCTGCTCGCACCGAAGGTGGTCTCGACCCTCGCGCTCGACGGCTACGGCGACGGACTGTGTATGAAGGGCGACGTTCTTTTCGCATCAACAGGACAGCACAAAAAGAGCGGCCCCCAAGCTTTGCGCCATGGCGCGGGGCACGGCCTCGACCTCTTCGACGTCTCAAATCCCAAAAAGCCCGTCAGACTTTCGAGGGTCGATTTCCCCGTCATCTACTTCGGCCCCTGCGATTATTGGACGCCCCGCGTTTCGGGCCATTACTGCTTTGCCTCCGATACCGTTAACGGACTGTTCCTTGTGGACGTGTCAGACCTCAAGAATCCGAAGATCGTCGGGAACCTCGTTCTGCCCAAACGTGATCCCGAGAACCCGAAAATCGCTGTCCCGTACAAGCAGATTACGGATCCTGCGATTCCGCAGGGAGACCCCGTTTCGTCGATTGCCGTCGGCGAGGGCGTCCTGTATATCGCGGGCAATTTCACGGGGCTTTACATCGCCGAATTTCCCGGTATCGCGAAACCGGAGCCGCGCGACTTCGGCACGCTCACCCCGCTTCCCGCAAAGCCTTTCGATCACCATGAAAAGGGATTCATATCCTCGGGCGCGCAGCTTTCAAACCCGACGAGGGCCGTTGCCTTAAACGGCGACATCGCGTACACCGCAAACGTCTGGGAAGGTGTGAAAATCTACAGGCTCACAAAGGAAAAAATCGAACTGATCGGCCGCGCGAATATCCCGTACGCCGCCGACGTCAAACGTTCGGGCGACAGGCTGTATGTCGCCGAAGGGCAGAACGGCATCGGCGTCTATAAGAGGGTGTCGGACACCGAGCTCAAGGAAATCTCAAGGTTCAAGAATGCGGGCACCGCTGTCTCTTTCGCTCAGTTTGTCTGGGCTTTCGACGGACACGACGTGATCGCGACAAGCAGCGGGTCGCCCAGCGTCATCTTTATCGACTTTGCGGATTTGGCAAAACCGAAGATTCTTCTCAACCAACCGGGACGCTGCCTTGTTTACAACAACTACGGCGGGCAGAGCCTTGTTAAAAACAAGTATTTCGGTTTCTCGCGCACCTTTGGCGGAATTCAGATTTTCGAAATCGGCGCGGGCTCGGCCAAACTCGTTTGGGAAGACACGTTCCCGATGTGCTCGCAGACGGGAACGCTTGCTGCTTTTAACGGGGAATTCCTCGTCATGCGCTGTGGCGGCTACGCGTTTGTAGACCCGGAAAAACCCGTCGGCGTGCGCGAACTCAAACGTTATCCGTTCCCGACGAGTGCGGGTCTTCCCGCCGACATCCCCGATGACTCGGCCATCAGTCGCGCGCTCTTCCCGAAGTCCGAATTCGAAGGGCAGGTTTACGCCGACGAAGCGGCGCGCAGAGTGGCGATCGCCAACCGCATTTCCAAAAACATCAAAGTTTACGATTTCACCGACAGGGAGCACCCGAGGCTTCTGAAGTCGGAAACACTCAACGCGAACCCGAACGTTCCCGCATTTTGGAAAGGGCTTGTTGTGTTACCCGGCGGCTATTCCGGTTTGCTGCTTGAGCACGCTTGGGCGCACTAATGGCAACGGAATCTTTGAGCCGTTCCGCCCCCCCTTGCATCTTCTCGTCTCGTCGGAATGTACGGCGCGCGCGGCGTGGTGAAAACCACACTGCTGTTGCGGTGTCTCAAACGGCATCATGCCCAAGACACAGGGGTTCTTTATGTGAGTCTGGACGATATCGGGTTCTCCGGGCACCGGCTGGTGGGGCCGGTTAACCTGCCGGTGGTCTCGTTACACGACATCCTGTCCAAACACGGCGAGCTTTCGGACCTCGTTCTGTCGAAAGTCAAACCGCTTCAGTTTTTCAACACGTACCTTAAACAGGGGTATTATCCGTTTTTTGCGGAAGGCGTCGACGTTTACGAGTCGCGCGTGGAAGAAGTGGTCAATTTCATTTTGGAAGTCGAGCTTTCCTTGTTGCGCGGAATCGAAACGTCCCATGCCCGGAAACTTAAACAACTGTTGCCCGTGATTTCCGAGTCAACACCGTTCACGCCCAACGTCAGTGAGCTGAGCGAACGTGTCGGCATCAACCGTGTCACGTTTCTCGGCTAACGGATGAATAAAAGAAAACACTTTATTGATGCTAACAAACGGAAAGTGTTCCCGTACGGTAATTTTATCGAGTGACGGGCATCCCTTTATCCAATATATTACCGTACGGTAACTATGAGCTTACCCCGATATTTCGGACATTGAAGGGCCGGTATTTTGTCTCATAAGTTGTTG
>CAZTDL010000274.1:0-6067 GCA_964612775.1 uncultured Lentisphaeraceae bacterium | reverse complement strand
CGGACGTTTTTCTCGCAGGTGCCCAGCCGGTTCTTCGCCGTGAGGACGACGGTGTATTCGCCCGTCTTTTGGGCTTTGCCAACGATTTGTCCTTTCTCGGTATCGACCGCGAGTCCCTTAGGCAGATTCTTTGCGCTGAACGCGACGGGACGCTCGCCGACCGTCGGGATGAGATAGAGGAACGGTTTTTCGGGCGACGCGCCCAAAAGATCCGGACCGTTGATGACGGGGCTTCCTTGATTCCACGGAAGGGCGACGGCTAACCTCGTGGGGTACGCGTTCGCGTTCGTCGACGCGGCGACGTCGCCTTTGGACGATGCCGTAACCAAAGCCGACAACACGCAACATGCGGCGGCCATATTTCGATATGCGGGTTCCATCGTCGATCTCCTTTGATCGGGGTTGATAAAACGTGATTACGGCCACGGCGTTTAAGGCGTTCCGAGTGCGGGCATAAAAACTTTGTAGAGCTTGGCGGAGTGTGCGTCGACGCCGATCTTAAACTTGTTTGAATAAGCGCCAAGATCGTTTTTTGCCCAGAGGTCTCTCAGCTTGCACGACTCGCCAATACCGATGATGCGAAAAGCCGCAGCCAAATCGGCGTTGTTAAAAAGCGCGGGTTTCCCGCTGAGGTTAAAGAACGCGAGCGCGTAATGACCGTCTGCGAGCGTCTTCGCTTGAACGATCCAAGTCGCGTTCTTAAAGAGGTCTACGGCGGGCATTCCGAGCGTGTCTTGGTTGACGGCGATCACTTCTTCGTTGCAAAGCAAACTCAGGACGAATTCATCCATTTCGGCAGGCGGACAATCAAACATGATGGGACTTGGACGTATCATCCAGCACGATATCCAGGCAATCATCTCGTTGGGAGAGAGTTTCTTGCCGTCTCTTGGCAGAAGCGCGGTCATGTCGAGGTCGAACCAGTGACCCGGCCCGATGACCATATTCCATTGCTGATTGTTGAAACCGTTTTTCACGAAAGAGTCCCAAAGCGGTCCCGAGTCTCCGTTTGAGCGCCAAAGATTGGCGAGTTCCTTGACTTTGAAGGCATCGTTGAAATCGACATTGACCGCCAGACTTAAAAGCATATCGCGATCGGCTTTTCGCAGCTCTTGACTCATCCGTTCGGCGAGAATCATGTCGGTTTTGTGCCAATCGTATTTCAGGTAGTCAAACCCCCAGGCGGCCCATTGATTCACGTCTTCACGTTCGTGTTTATTGATTCCGATGTATTGACCAAAAGGACCCCAGCCGCGCGGAAAGCGCGTGTCCCAACGGCCCGAGGTGGTGCCGCATCCGTCTGTTCCGCAAGGCGTCACATAGGGTCCGGAATAGATGCCCGCTTTCAAGCCGTGCGCATGGATGAGATCGCAGAGGTTTTTCATATCGGGAAACTCGCTTTTTGGAATGATCGAGTTGTGCGGTCCGCCGCGTTTGGGTGACTGCCATCCCGAGTCCATATTCACGTACGCGTATCCGCGCGCGGCTAGACCGTAACGGATCATGCCATCGGCAATCGATTTAATTTTAGCGGCATCGATCAGGCGCCGATAGCAATTCCAACTGTTCCAACCCATCGGCGGTGTTCGTGCGAGGGCATGCTCTCTAATCACCAGCGTGAGATTTTTTTACAGAGGCCCTGCTTGTTCTCCGCCGTTAATAAAACAGAATAGTCGCCCGTTTTTTCTGCTCGGCCTTTTATGATTCCGCTCTCTGGTTCGATAACAAGGCCAGGAGGAAGATTCTCCGCAAAGAACCGGAGAGGTCTTTCGCCGACCGTTGGAACCAAAAAGATGAAATCTTTTCCGGGCGAAGCGCCGTAGATATCGGGGCCGTTGATGACGGGACGGCCTTTGTCCCATGGAACGGCTGGCGCCAACGTCGTTTGATACGATACCGGACATTCTTCGGCATTGGACGCGTTTGTTTTCGTGCCGGTGGCCTCTTCCGCTTTTGACGCTAGCGTGCCCACCGTCAACAAACCGAGCGACAGTGCCATGTTCACCCAAGGTGACTTGTTTTTCATGCGGTATCTTTCTTTTTTTTGCGGGTTGTTTGTGTGCGCCGTGCCCATCCCAAGAAAACGGCGGTCAAGGAAGGTACAGGACTTTTCCCGCACCTCCGCGCGGGGTCGTTTTGGGATAGTCCGGGTTAGGACTTTGATCGGCGATCCTAACCAGCCGTTGCATGGCGTCATCGGGAGATACGCGCGTCTTGTTTGGGAGAATAAGGATGTTCTCCAGCCGGAAGCCTTTAACGGTGATGTCTTTGTCGGGCGAGAAAAGCTCGGCCCACTTCGAGGGGTCGGTCGCATTGCCTTTGCAGGTGGCCGACATGGGGCCGATTTCGACCAGTCTGAAGGCGTCGGAAGGTTTGAACCCGAGCCGCACATCGCGGATCGAAAAGCCGTCGACGTTGGCCGCGATCTGAAAACGTCCGGGGCGTTCATACGTCAAATCGCTGAAAAAAATATTCCGCAGCGTGCCGATCGGATCGCAGAAATCTTTGTCGCGCCCGACTTCCAGATTGGGCTGGTCATACGCCTTGACCGTGCGGATATCGATTAAGCGGCGCAGCACGCAGTCGCTGATTTCGCAAAGCACCTTTCGTCCGCCCGCAAAGGTTCGGGTTCCCGGCAGCAGGCGGATTTCCGCCGTGCCGTCCGGATAGGGGCTGCCGATGTCGGCGGAGGGGCGGCGGCCGCCGAAGACATCTTCGACCAGCATGTGGTGGATGTTTCCGTAAACAGGGGCGACGTTCATCCATTCCCACGCGTTGAGTGCCACAAAGTCATCATAGGTCGTCCCCCGTATATCGCGGATCACGCCGTACGAGGAATTCCCGTTGATGTGGACCCCGTCGCGTCCGTTTTCGTCGAAGCGGATGCCCTCCACCAGGAACTGACTGGCGTCGGAAATATGGACGCCGTAGATCCGCGACCGGCGGACGGTGACGTCGCGGACGACCGCGCCTTGGATGTGGTTCAGCAGAACGACGCCGTGGCAGCCGTGAACGCCGTTGGTGCGTGCGGTGTGCCCTCGAACGTTTCCGTTCCACTCTTTTCGCGAGGTTCCCAGCGTCGTCCACAGGCCTCCCTCGATCACAATGTCGCGGTCATAAGGGACCTCTTGGGGAATGTGGCCCTCGTTTGAGCCCGCAACGTGTTCGTTGCGGATCATGCAGGTGTTGGCGTTGGGGCAGAGGCGGAACTCCGCGTTGGTCGCGGCGACGAAAGATTGTCCCGATTTCAGTACGATGGGGTTGTCCAGGTAATACGGTCGCCCGCGTGCGGGAATATAAACCGCATTCGCACGGTCGAGCGTTTTTTGAATCGCGGCCGTCCAGACCTCACCGGTGACCGTTCGCGGCTGCGAGACGCCGCCGGCGTCCGGCCAGCGCTCGGTCCAGACGCCCTTCCGGACGAGCGCGACGTCCGGTTCCGGCCGTTGCGCTCGTGTTTTCTCACCGGTCGCCAGCAGGTCTGCCGTCGCGTGATCGACTTGCGCTTGGATCGTTTTTGCGAGAGCTTCCGCCTCGTCCGACCAGACCGCTTGCGTCACTGACAAGGCGACCATCATCCCCCATATCGTTTTCGTGTTCATGTGTGTCCTTCCAATATTCATTTCAATAAGATCGCCGTTCCTCTGCACGGAACGAGTATCGCGTCCGTTTTCGTCATCATGAGCGTCCATGCCTTTGGGAGATCCGTTGCGGCGAACGTTCCCGTGACGGTTTCTGTGGCCGTAAGGATTACGTGTGACCGCGTTTTGTCCAAAAACTCGATTCCCTGAACATCCAAGACCGTCTGGCTCAGTGTGAGCGAACCGTCCACGCTGATCGGGTTGCAGGTGCCGTCCGGCGCGACTTGAATGGTCAGCGTGCCGTCCAGCGTCAGATTCCCGTTCTGGAACGAACCCGATCCCGAAAGGTTGTGAATCGTCTGGCCGATTTCGCCGAGGTCGACGACGACGCTGTTGGTCAGAATCAGCCGGCCCGTTTGCGAGAAGATGACATCCGAGGTGTCCGGTCCGCCATTGGTCAGCCATTTGGCGGTGAGATAGGACTCCACGTTGCGGATTTCTTCCTCGGAGAGGGCGTAATCATACGCGACCACTTCGCCGATGTCGCCGATGTATCCGCGGTTGGTCGTGGGATGATATTGGCCCAGCACGTTTTGCGCGGACGTTTTGGGAAGCGAGGTCTGGCCGCAAAAGACATAAGGCGTGTTGACCGTAAAGGTTCTTGTAGCAACTCCATTGACTCTGTAAACGCCATCATAAAAGACCTCGCCGATGATACCGTCGCGCCAAGATGTGGCAGAGACCAAGCGCAGTCCACTATCGATCCCTAACGTGGGTGCCCAGAGTCCGCTGTACGCCTGATATCCGCGCGTTGCGGTCACGACGAAAAGGGTCTGAACCTTGCACGATGCAGGGGTGTACATCCAGTTCGTCCCGTCGAAACGGATCGCGCTTTTGCCGTTGATGGCAGTGGCGACATAGGCGGGTTCGTCACAGGTCCGGCTTGGCGGCTGCCTGAACGTGACGCCGTTACCCGATGCCGAGAGCCAGTTCGTAACGAGATTGTTCGCGTCCACCCGTAGCGTGTTCGTGGCCGATGCGTCGAGCCAATACGCCAGCCCGGTTTGGATGGGCTTGACGGAGTAAGGGGTGAGCCGGACCGTCCCGCCGTCCAACACGACGTCGTTGGTTGTCGCGAGTTTGACGGACAGGTCCGTCGCGGCCGAACCCGACTTCACCAGTCTGATGTTGCCGGCGATCACGCCGCTGAAGGACATGGACCCCGTGACGGTCAGCGTCGCGGTCGTGCGGCCGCTGTTGGTGATCGTGCCTTCGCCGGAAAGACTCGCCAGCGTCTGGCTGACGCCGCTCAAGTCCAGCACGGCGCGGTTTGCCAGACTCAGCGCGGTTCCCGTGGGCAGAATGTTTTCGCTCTGCGGGGCGTCGCTGTGCAGCCGATATCCCAGCCACTTGTCCGCGAGGTAGTCTTCGATCTGCTCGCGTTCGGCTTGGGAAAGTACGCGGTCATACGCGATGATTTCCCCGATATAGCCGGTGTAAGAACGCGGCGTCGTTTGCGTGTAGATATAATTCCCCAGCGCAACGTTGCAGGTATAGCCGACGCTTCTTTGCCCATACAGGATATGCGGTTTATTTTGCGCAATTTGATTGCTTGCTTGACCATCGATGACGAAGGTCGTTTGATCGTTAAACAGGGCATAGGTCAGATTGAGCGCACTTTGCCAGCTTGTGCTTGAATCCATGCGGATGCCAAAGTCAGAACCGTCTTTTCCCCAAATCCCTGCCAAAGAATTGTATCCCGTGGGCATGTTGACTATGAAGAGCGATTTTTGCGACAGCGAAACCGTCGACGCGATCCGATTGGTGTTGCCGGCGAAGTAAACCGCCGGTTTGCCGTTGATCGCGCTTTGCACGTATGTCGGCAGAAAACGTTCGGCCGTTTTCATAAAACGTACCGCAGCAGCGGAGGAGTCGGTCCAGTTTGTCACCGTCTGACTCGCGTCCGTCAGGATTTTGGACGCGTCCGTGGCGTCCAGCCAATACGACAGACCCGCTTCCACCGGACGGGTAAGTCCCGCCTGCAGGCGCAGGGTGCCCTCGCGGATAATCGTGGGGCCCGAATAGCTCTGGGGACGTGTGAGGGTCAGCGTGGCCGTGCCCACTTTGGTGAGGCCCAGCACCGCCGCGCCGTCCGTCAGCTCGCCGCAGAAGGTCGAGTTGATTGCGCAGTTTCCAACCTCGATCGATTTGGGATTAAGCGGTCCGGTGGTCGCCGCAATCTCTCCGAAGCCCTGCAGAACTTGGAAACAGGTGTTGGAGCCGTTCACGGCCACCGAAGACCTGCCGATGTCGAAGGCGCCGAGCGAAACGCTGTTGCCTGTGATGAACAGTGTTCCGGTTCCGTTTTGGACAAACGAACCCGAACCGCCGATGTTGTTGGTGATCAGCGCCGTGGAGACCGTGTTGAAATAGACGGTGGCGTTGTTGGTGATGTCGCCCTGTCCGAACGTGCCTGCCGCGCCCAA
>CAZTDL010000273.1:0-6078 GCA_964612775.1 uncultured Lentisphaeraceae bacterium | reverse complement strand
GACCGGCTGTCGGCGCTGATGATCTCCAAGCGCATTCCCGACAGCAGCGTCCCCATGTCGTTGTTGGCGGATCATCCGAACGTTCACTTCAGTTATCTCCGCAAGGGTGTCGGTGAAGTGGCGGTCGAGATGCATTGAGGTTCTGAAGAAACGAGACGGGCATAGAATCGGTGAACGTGAAAACAAAAAAGGGGAGTTTATGAGCGATTTGAATATCGTTGCGGCGGGACATGTCTGCCTTGACATCATCCCGACGTTTCTGCGCGGCGCGGCGACGATTGACGCGGTGATGCAGCCGGGCAAGCTGGTGGACATGGGGCCTGCGGTCATCTCGACCGGCGGGTCGGTTTCGAATACCGGTCTGGCATTGAAGCGGCTGGGGCTTCCGGTGCGCCTTATGGGCAAGGTCGGCGACGACGCGTTCGGAGCGGTGGTTCGCGATGTCTTTGGCCGTTTGGATGCGTCCTTGGTGAAAACCATGATTGTCGATCCTGCGGTTTCAACCTCTTACTCCGTGGTGATCAATCCGCCGGGAATTGATCGTGTCTTTCTGCATTGCCCTGGGGCGAACGATTCCTTTTTCGCGGCCGATGTGACGCCGCAGTTGTTGCACGGCATGGATCTTTTCCACTTCGGTTATCCTCCCCTCATGAAGGCGTTTTACAGCGACGAGGGCGAACTGGCGCGTCTTTTCACGACGGTCAAGGCGTGTGGTTTGGCGACGTCGCTGGATATGGCGTTGCCCGATCCGGCGTCGCCTGCGGGGCAGGCCGACTGGTCGGCGATTCTGCGGTCTGCGCTGCCGTTCGTGGATGTCTTTTCGCCGAGCTTGGACGAGATTGTCTTTATGCTGCACCGGGAGCGGGGCTTGGCCGTGCGCGCGAAAGCGGCGGAAGGTGTGCCGATGGGCGGATTGATTGAAGACGACGTTCGCGCATTGGCGGGGGAACTCATTTCAATGGGTGTGGCCGTGGTGATGATCAAGCTCGGGAATCAGGGCGCGTATTTGCGCGTTACGTCCGACGAGAAGCGGCTGGCCGCCTGCGGGTGTTTTATGCCTGAGGCGTTTAGCGCGTGGGCGGGCGCGGAGTTTTTTGCGCCGTGTTTCGCGGCCAAGGTCGTGGGCACGACAGGCTCGGGCGACTGCACGGTGGCCGGGTTGCTGGCGGGTCTCGCTAAGCGCCTGGGTCCGGCTGAATGCGTGCGTGCGGCGGTGGCTGTGGGTTCGGCCAGCGTGGAGCAGCCGGATGCCACCAGCGGCGTGCCGACATGGGAATCGCTTTTCGCCCGCGTTCGTGCCGGGTGGGGCCGTGAGACGCCGAAGGTGAGCTTTAGAACGGAAAGGGCGTAAAGGCCATGCCGGTGTATGTGCATTTTGGCGCGGGGAATATCGGCCGCGCATTGGCGGGCCCGATATTCAGTCGCGCCGGATATGAAGTGGTTTTTGTCGATGCGGTGCCGGAGATCGTGTCCGCTCTGCAACAGCGCAAGTCGTATCGCGTGGTCATCAAGGACACGTTGCCACCGGGCGTGCCGGATTCCTTCGAAGTGACGCGCGTGGACGGTGTTGCCGTGCAGGATCCCGCGGCCGTAAAAAGGGCTGTGGCGCGTGCCGATCTTATCGGCACGGCTGTGGGCGCGGCGCATCTGCCGGGCGTTCTGGCGGCGATCGCGTCAGGGATACCGCTACGGAACGGCAGACCTGTTTCTCTGCTTTTTTGCGAGAATCTGCACGGCCTCTCGATCATGGCCCGCGAGGTGTTGTCGCAACACCTGCCGCCGGATTTTCCGTTGGCGTCGCAGGTCGGACTGGTCGAGACCAGCATCGGCAAGATGGTGCCGCTCATGCCGCTGGAGGTCCGCAAACGCGATCCGCTGGAGGTGTGGGGCGAGGCCTACAACGCGATCATCGCGGACCGCAGCGGTTTCGTCGGGCCGGTGCCGGACGGCATCGAAGGGCTACAGCTCAAAAACTGTTTTCAGGCGTATGTGGACCGCAAGCTCTACATTCACAATCTGGGGCATGCGACGTGCGCCTGCCACGGTTTTTTGCGCGGGCACAAGCTGATTTGCGATGCGGTCGCCGACCCCGCGGTTCTGAGCGAGACGCGTGCGGTGATGATGGGCTCGGCACAGGCGCTCGCGCGGCGTTATCCCCAGGCGCTTGATGGGGCAGGGTTGACCGAGCATGTGGAAGATCTGCTGCGCCGTTTCGGCAATCGCGCGTTGGGCGATACCGTGTTCCGCGTCGGGCGCGATTTGCCGCGCAAGCCTTGCGCCGGGCGATCGTTTTGTCGGCGGTCTGCGACTGGTGCAGACCGAGGGGGGTGACCTCGCGCCGGTATGCCGCGCGATTGCGGCTGCGCTGCGTTTTGAGGCGACCGATGAGGCGGGGCAGCCTTTTGCGGCGGACGTGGCGCTGCACGAACGGATTGCGCGCGAGGGAGCCGCCGCGCTGTTGTGCTCGCTGTGCGGTTTTGATCCGGTGCGGGATGCCGCTGTGGTGCGGGCCATTACGGCCTGAAGCGCGATTGACAATCGAGAGGGGATGTGTCACGCTAACGCACAGTCTGGCTGTTAGGATACGGGAAAGGGAGAAGCGATTTATGGCAAAGAATGAAAAGGGTTTATTGCGCGTCGCAATTGTCGGTTTCGGTTTCATGGGCCGCATGCATTACGGCAACTGGAAAAAGATGAAAGGCGCAAAGGTGGTGGCGCTCTGCGACGCAAACGCGGCGCAGTTTAAGGAGCCTGTTAAAGGCGGCAATATTTCGGGGGCGGACGCGACCGTCGATTTCGGCGAGGCCGTTCTTTATGCCGATTTCGACAAGATGCTGGCTGAGGCCAATCTTGATGTGATTTCATTGACGCTCCCCACGGCGCTGCATGTGCCGCTGACGGTCAAGGCTTTGCAGGCGGGCGTGAGCGTGCTGTGCGAGAAGCCAATGGCGCTAAACGCGGCGGATTGCGAAAAAATGATCAAGGCCGCAAAGAAAGCCCCCAACGGCGCGAAACTGATGGTTGCTCAATGCTTGCGTTTCTGGCCGAGCTATGTCTATCTGAAGAAGTTGATCGACAGCAAAAAATACGGCAGGGTCATCGCGGCGTCGTTCCGCCGCTACAGCGCTCCTCCCGGTTGGGGGAAAGGCAAGAGCTGGTTTGCGGATGAGAGCAAAAGCGGTGGCGTTGCGCTGGACCTGCATATCCATGACACGGACATGGTCAATTTTCTGTTCGGCGTTCCCTCGTCGGTGACGAGTTCGGCGGCCTATGCCGAGGACGGATCGATGCAATATATCTCTACCCTGTATGATGTGGGCGGTGCGGCGGTGACGGCGGAAGGAAGTTGGGTGATGCCCGGCACGATGGGTTTTGAGGCCGGCTATGTCGTGACGTTCGAGAAGGCGGCTGTGATCCTTGACGGCAAGCGGGAGAAACCGCTGTGCGTCTATCCGTCCAAAGGCGAACCGTTTGTGCCGGTTTTGGCGGCCGGAGAGGGTTACGAATATGAGATCAGGTGGTTTCTCGACGTGCTGAAGGGGAAGAAAGTCGCCTGCGTGACCACGCCCGAGCAGTCGCGTGATTCGGTGAAGATCGTGGATGCCGAAAAGAAATCCGCAAAGACCGGCAAAACGGTGCGGGTTGGAAAATAGGGACTTGGCGCAGGGAAGTTGAAATACGGAATCGGGAGGAAGCGTTCTATGCAAAAGTGCGGCGGAAAATGGCCTGTCGGTGTGTGCAGCTGGTCCTTTAGAAAGAGCATTGACGAAATCGGTTCGGTGATGACGGCGATGGGGTTGGAACACATTAACCTTGCGATCGCACCGGCTCTCGGCCCTGGCGGCGAAGCCTATCTCGAAGCGGTGAAGCGTCAAAAATGGACGATCACCGCTGGTATGATGAATTTTGATTACGAGGATTATACGACCCTCGACACGATCAAGATGACCGGCGGCATCGCGCCGGACGCACAGTGGCCCGCGAGCGGCGAGGCTTTCGCGAAGGCGGCCAAGATCACGGCCGGGTTGGGGTCGAAGTACATCATGATGCACGTGGGTTTTCTCGATCATTCGGATCCGATCTATGCCAAGAAGTTCTATGATCGCGTGCGCCACTTGGGCGATTGCGCGGGCGAGTCGGGCGTGACGCTTCTGATGGAGACGGGGCAGGAAACCGCAGAAGATTTGCAACGTTTCGTGGAAACGCTCAACCATCCGAACGTGCTGCTCAACTTCGATCCGGCCAATCTGATCCTCTACAACAAGGATGAGCCGATGTCGGCCTTTCGCCGTTTGGCGCCGTGGGTGCGGCATATCCACATTAAAGACGCGATCCGGACGAAGGTGCCCGGCACGTGGGGCTCCGAGGTCGTGTGGGGTGATGGCGAGGTGAATCCCTACGCGTTTCTGAACACGTTGGCCGATTGCGGTTTTAACGGCGCGTTGGCGATCGAGCGCGAGGCCGGGGAGCAGCGCGTTAAGGATATTTCGGTCGCCGTGCGTCGGCTGTTGGCTTATTGAGGGGCGTTCTCGCCTCGCTGAAGATAATAAAACGCGGCTTTTCCCTGCTCGGGACGGCCGTGTTTCCTTTTCCGGTTGCCGTTGGTTCCCGGCTGAACGGCTAGGCTATGTGCCCAACGACCATTGATCCGCTTGCAACGGCGTCTGAAAAAGCCGGACGTTTTTGATCCAGACCGTGCCGCGACCCTTAACCGCCAGATTGAGTTTGATGAGGTCGGGTTTTTGTCCGCGCTTGAGATAAAAGGGCGTTTCAAACGTGGCCCAGTCATTTGTGCCTTGGATCGCATGCCGGGTATCACGGGAGAAGAATTCGCCTAAGCCGGGGAAACGGCACAACATTTCGAGATAGACGTGTCCCTTCACATTCTGCGTTTTCAGGTCTGCCCGGTACGTCAACATGCATTGCTCGACGTTCGGATCGGGAAACTCAAACAGAGGAAGTATCCGCTTTTTAAAGGACTCGATCCGCCAAGCGTCATCGTGAATCGAAACCGTTTCTTGTGTCAGCGTTGGATCGGCGATGCGGAAGGCCGCCAATATTTGCTCCGGACCCGAGGGCGGGGAAAAGTTGCCGCTCCCTCCTTTTTTGTTTCTGAAATAAAACATCAGCATCATCGCGGGGAAAATCAGAGGAAGCCAGATGTTTTCGGATGCGCCGATAAAAACGGGAAGATGTTCTGAGCGCTCATAAATGATTGCGGTTCCGACCGCAATGGACGTAAAGAAGAACAGGGTCAGCATCAGCCACTGAAGCGCGGCGTGCGGCGAGATTCTGTCCCGCCGCATCCAAAGGACATAACCGACGAGGTTAGGGGCAACACCGCAAAGCAGTATGATGATTCCGGGCGCAGCCGCTTGGGACACGATGCCAATGCCGAGCAACACGAGATAAGCGGTTGCTCCGATTTGTGAATCGAACCAGCCGCCCGCGCTCCACTGAAAGGCGCCTGTTCCGGTTTTTGGCGTCATGTGCATGTCCTTTTCCGTCAGAAGACGCTTCTCTCCAAATTTTTCGTCCCCGTGTTATTGCGCATAGACTTCAAGCTCGCCGAGCTGGGCCGCGTTCGGATAGGCGGTGTTGGCATTCTTGCGAAACACGAAACGCACGGTGTCCGTCTCCACGGGTGAGAAGGTGATGTTCGCCGGCTGTGCCGAGCGATTGTCCTCTTTCGAAAAGACGGTCTTGTAGGCGTCGCCCTGTTTCACCTGTATGTCATAAGCGGCAGCATAGCCGCCGGGATCGGCGAAGCGGGCGATAACGCGGCTGATTTTGGCGGGTTTGGGGAGTTTTACCTCGGCCCAGTGGGGCATGGGCGTGAGAGCCGAATGCCAACGCGTGCCCGCGATGTTGGATAAGGCGGCCGGCTTGCCGTCGTTGAGTCTGGCCGTGCTTCCTTGCGCCCCGTTCAATTCGCTGTCTGAAACGGGTTTTGCGCCATGCGAGGCGAGCGCGAGGTTGTCGCCATAGGAGGGTTCCGCGGAACGGCTTGACTTGAAGGAGGTGAAGGCGGCGCGCCGCTCGTCATCCGGCACCCGGTCGGTCATTCGGTTTTCAAAG